>DTVJ01000387.1 GCA_012963565.1 Piscirickettsiaceae bacterium | reverse complement strand
GATTTCCGAGGAGAAATCAGTGCCTAATTGTGCAAAATCAAGCATCTTCCTAACTAACTAAGTTTTGATCGTAGTAATTCGTTAACTTGTTTTGGATTGGCTTTACCACCAGTGGCTTTCATAATCTGACCAACAAAGAAGCCTAAGATCTTTTCATTACCCGATTTAAATTGCTCAACCTGAGGAGTATTATTAGCAATAACCTCATCTACAATCGCCTCAATAGCACCAGTATCAGTAATCTGTTTTAAGCCTTTAGCTTCAATCACTTCATCAGCATTACCTTCCCCATTCCACATAGCTTTAAATACGTCCTTGGCTATTTTTCCTGAAATGGTATCATCGCCAATACGATTAACTAATAGAGACAAATCATCAGCTGAAACTGGTGAATTTTGAATATCAATTTGATTTTTATTAAGTGCAGCTGAGAGTTCACCCATAACCCAGTTCGCACATAGTTTTGCATGTTCGGTATTCTTAACTACCATGTATTCAAAATAATCAGCCAAAGATTTTTGTGAAGTTAAGACATCTGCGTCATAATCACTTAAACCAAACTCAGATATAAATCTGGCTTTTTTCTCGGCAGGAAGTTCGGGTAATTCTTCTCTGATTTGTTCCATTAGCTCATCGGATATTTCAACTGGTAATAAATCAGGATCTGGGAAGTAACGATAATCATTCGCTTCTTCTTTACTACGCATTGAGCGTGTTTCGTTTTTAACGGAATCGTACAAACGCGTTTCTTGTCGAACTTCACCACCCTCTTCAATAATATCTTGCTGACGCTCAACTTCTAAATTGATTGCCCGCTCTAGGAACTTAAATGAATTAATATTTTTTAATTCAGCACGAGTACCTAATTTTTCTTGACCCATAGGGCGGATAGAAACATTAGCATCACAACGGAATGAGCCCTCTTGCATATTGCCATCGTTGATTTCTAAATATTGCACCAAAGCATGAATTTTTTTAGCATAAGCAACCGCTTCTTTTGCACTACGCATATCTGGTTCAGAGACAATTTCTAATAATGGTGTACCTGCACGGTTTAGATCGACCGCGGTATAGTCATCGTACAGATCATGAATCGATTTACCTGCATCCTCTTCCAAGTGCGCTCTAGTAACACCAACGACTTTAGTTTCTTCACCTACCGTAATTTCGATTTCACCTTCGCCAACAATTGGCCAATCCATTTGTGAAATTTGGTAACCCTTTGGTAGATCAGGATAAAAATAATTCTTACGATCAAATATATTACGCTGATTGATATGCGCACCCACTGCCAAGCCAAATTTAATGGCTTTATTTACCGCTTCTTTATTTAAAACTGGCAATACACCTGGCAAGCCTAAATCTACCGCACAAGCTTGTGAATTAGCTTCAGCACCATATTTGGTTGAGGCTGCTGAAAAAATTTTAGAATTTGTATTAAGTTGTGCGTGGATTTCTAAACCAATGACCGTTTCCCATTCCATGGTTAATCCTCCTGTGGCATCTTTTGGTGCCAATCAGTTTGTTGCTGGAACTGGTGTGCAATATTAAGTAACTTAGCTTCAGACCAATAATTACCAATTAACTGTAAGCCTACTGGTAAATTCTGCGCAAAACCTGCTGGAATACTCATACCTGGTAAACCTGCTAAGTTGGCACTCAGGGTGTAAATATCTGCCAAATACATGGAAACAGGGTCTTTAACCGAACCCAAATCAAACGCAGTGGTCGGTGACACCGGACCCATGATTACATCAACTTCTGCAAATGCCTTTTTAAAATCATCGCTAATTAGATGGCGGGTTTTTTGTGCTTTTAAATAATAAGCATCATAGTAACCAGCAGACAAGGCATAAGCGCCAATCATAATACGGCGTTTCACTTCCTCACCAAAACCTTCTGAGCGAGAACGTAGGTATAAATCTTCTAAGTCTTTAGGATCTTCACAACGATAACCATAACGTACACCATCTAAGCGCGAAAGATTAGATGAACACTCACATGGTGCGACAATATAATAAGTCGGAATGGCATAAGCTGAATTAGGTAAAGAAATCTCTTTAACGGTAGCACCCATCGCTTCAAATTCTTTCACTGCAGCCATCACATTACTTGCTACTTCATCGTCTAAACCTTCTGAGAAGAATTCTTTCGGCAAGCCAATGGTTAAACCCTTAATAGAGTCATTTAATGTAGCAGTGTAGTCTTCCACATCGCGCTCGGCACTGGTAGAGTCTTTTTCATCAAAACCAGCCATCACATTTAAAACTAAGGCAGCATCTTCGGCAGTTTGTGTCATTGGACCAGCTTGATCAAGACTTGAAGCATAAGCAATCATGCCGTAACGTGATACTCGACCATAAGTTGGCTTCAGACCAGTGATACCACACAAACTTGATGGTTGGCGAATAGAGCCACCTGTATCTGTACCTGTGGCAAAAGGTGATAAACGCCCTGCTACTGCAGCTGCTGAACCACCGGACGAACCTCCAGGAATTTTATCGACGTTCCATGGGTTTTTAACCGCACCATAATAGGAATTCTCATTCGACGAGCCCATAGCAAATTCATCCATATTAGCTTTACCCAACATGACTAAATCAGCTTGATTTAATTTGTGACTTACCGTTGCATCATAGGGTGAAATAAAAGCATCAAGCATTTTAGAGCCAGCAGAAGTCTTCACCCCGTTGGTACAAAAAATATCTTTATGTGCGTAAGGAATACCCGTTAAGATGCCAGTCTCACCTTTGGCAATTTTATCATCTGCAGCACGTGCTTGTTTTAGTGCCAGTTCATCAGTCACAGTAATAAAAGCATTAAGCTCTGATGCATGAATACGATCAAGGTAGTGTTGCGTCAACTCAACCGAAGAGAACTCTCCCGCTTTTAAACTCTGTGATAGTTGTGCAATGGTCTTAGTATGAATACTCATTTTATTCAATCACTGTCGGCACAAGATAATGTCTCTTGCCTATCTTAGGTGCGATAGCTTGAAAGGATTCTGATTGGTCCTGCTCAGTAACCTTATCTTCTCTAAGGCGTTGTGTCATGTGCAGTGGATGCGCCATCGGCTCGATATCATCAGTATCGATTTCGGTTAATTGTTCAACCAAATCTAGGATATTATTTAATTCTTTAGTATTGCTCTTAAGTTGCTCATCGCTTAAAGATAAGCGCGCTAGATAAGCAATTTGACCAACTTGCTCCTCACTTAAAGACATCTTAGAACGGGAACGGCATCTTGTTAATCACACTCATTGGTCTAGAGAATGAAGCGCGTAAGATTGATAAATCACGCTGCATCCAAGTCATTGAGTCTTGCATAGTCGTCATGTTTTTGTTCATTTCTTCCATATTAATAAGCATTGGCTCTAGTGCATCCATCTTAGCGCTAACATGAGTTAAATCAGCGGACATAACATCTAAGTTATCCAGCTTAGTAGCAATCACTGTCATATTTTTATTAACTTGGTCAAAATTCTTCTGCATGTAAGCAACTGAATTAGTCATTTTCGTTATATTGTTAGACAACTTTTCAACACTTTTAACCATTGAAGTCATGTTGGCGCCCATATTCGGATCCAT
>DTVJ01000386.1 GCA_012963565.1 Piscirickettsiaceae bacterium | reverse complement strand
GTGAGTGCATCCACCTCGCCTGAATCGACCATTTGTTGCATCAATCTGTGCGTACTATGTGCTACTTTAAAACCAAATACTTTAAATCGTGCCGCAAATCGTGCCACACGTAACACACGAACGGGGTCTTCGCTAAAGGCGTCGGACACATGTCTTAATAAACCATTATCTAAATCTTCTTGGCCGTTAAACGGATCAATCAACTCGTCGCCATCCTGGGCAATTGCGTTGATTGTCAGATCACGTCTGGAAAGGTCTTGTTCAAGTGTGACTTCACTGGAGGTATCGAATTCAAAGCCTTTATACCCCGCACTTACTTTACGCTCAAGTCTAGCCAAAGCGTATTCTTCCTTTGTACCTGGGTGCAAGAAAACTGGGAACTCCTTACCTACTTGACGATAACCGAGATCTAACATTTCGTCAGATGATGAACCAACCACTACCCAATCTTTCTCGGTGTTTTCATCCGCAATGCCTAACAATTGATCACGTACGGCACCGCCAACTAAATACTTTTTCATGGTTATGAGAAAGAATGGTTTAAATGCCCATATAATACCCTAATGGACTTAAAGAGTAAGTTGACAGCAGAGCAGTTTAGAGTCACACAAGAGTGTGGCACTGAGCCACCGTTTACTGGTAAATATTACGATCACCACGAGACTGGCAACTATGTTTGTATTTGTTGTGACCAGGTGCTGTTTTCATCCGCTACCAAATTTGATTCTGGCACCGGTTGGCCCAGCTTTTATGACATCTCACAAGCGGATAGTGTTACCTTGATTGAAGATACCATGCATGGCATGACCCGCGTAGAAGTTAGATGTAAAAATTGCGATGCTCATTTAGGTCATGTATTCCCCGATGGTCCAGCACCGACTAATCAGCGTTATTGTATTAATTCCGCGTCGTTAAACTTTAAAGGCTCATAGTGCATATTCACATCCTTGGTATTGCTGGCACATTTATGGGTTCACTGGCACTGATTGCTAAACAACTCGGTCACACCGTCACCGGTATGGATGAGGGTGTCTATCCACCAATGAGTATTCAGCTTGACGAGCAAGACATTAATTATACCGAAGGCTATAAAGTACAAGACTTGCCTAAGGCAGATGTCTTTATTGTTGGTAACGCTCTATCTCGTGGCAATGCTTGTGTAGAAGAAATCCTGACCAAACAATATAGCTATACTTCTGGTGCGCAATGGCTTAGCGAAAATATATTACGTGATAAATGGGTGCTTGCTGTGTCCGGAACTCATGGCAAAACCACTACAGCGAGTATGCTTACTTGGATACTAGAGTACGCTGGATACAACCCTAGCTTCTTAATTGGTGGTGTGGTTGAAAACTTTGGTGTTTCATCATGCCTATCTGATTCTAATTTTTTTGTCATCGAGGCTGATGAATATGACACCGCTTTTTTTGACAAGCGCTCAAAGTTTGTTCATTATCATCCCAAAACTTTGGTGATTAATAATCTAGAATTTGATCATGCTGATATCTTTGATTCATTGGCTGATATTCAAAAGCAATTTCACCATTTAATTCGCACCGTGCCAAGCGATGGTTTAATCATCCACCCGCAGGATAATGCAAATATCACCCAAGTATTTGCACAAGGCTTATGGTCGCCAACTAAGGAACTTCCAAGCACAACACTCTCAATGACGGAGTCTGGCACTGCATTTAATGTGGATGAAATGAATAAAGTAAGTTGGAATTTACTCGGTGAACACAATATGGAAAATGGACTATGCGCCATCTATGCTGCCCATCACTTAGGTGTGCCATTTAATGTAGCTTGTGAAGCATTAAGCACATTCAAAGGGGTTAAGCGTCGATTAGAAGTTAGACATCAGACCAACTCCATCACTTTATATGATGATTTTGCCCATCATCCCACTGCAATTAAAACCACACTCTCAGGTTTGCGTGCCAAAGTGGGCAATGAAAATATTGTTGCCATCTTGGAACTAAGATCCAACACCATGAAATCAGGTGCGCATCAGCAAACCTTGGTTGATGCACTTAAAGGTGCCGACCAAGTGCTGTTACTTCGCCCGAAAAATATTGATTGGAATATTGATGCTTTATTTGATAGCACCCAATCAGTCACTTTGTTTGACTCGGTGGACGGGATAATTAACCAAATCAGTCAAATCGACCAAGGTCACTTAGTGGTGATGTCAAACGGTAGTTTTGATGATATTTTTAATAAAATAATACCAACATTATGAAACCCATTGCAATTGCACTAACTGGCGCATCGGGCATGCCCTATGCCATTACTCTACTTCAAGAGTTAGTGAAAACTCAAAAGCAGATTTATGTAATGATTTCTCAAGCAGCCAATACGGTGATCACCATGGAGACGGATCTTAACTTAGGTGCAGACACCAGTACAATTGAACAAAATCTAACCAAATACTTAAATGCAAAAGACGGACAAATCAAGGTTTTTTCAAAAAACCAATGGACAGCGCCTGTGGCATCAGGATCTAACCCACCGCGTGCGATGGTGGTATGCCCGTGCACTATGAGCACACTTTCCGCCATTGCTAATGGTCACTCTGATAATCTGATGCATCGCGCTGCTGATGTGGTGATTAAAGAACAAAAGAAATTGATTCTGGTACCTAGAGAGACCCCATATTCAGCTATTCATTTAGAAAACATGCTCAAACTCGCACGTCTTGGTGTGGTGATAATGGATGCGAATCCTGCATTCTACCAAAAACCTGATTCAATTCAGGATTTGGTGAATTTTGTCGTCGCTAGAATACTCGATCATCTAGAAATAGAACATGAACTTTTACCACCGTGGCAAGGTTAGTATTAAGGCAAAAGTCCTGCTAAGCAGAAAACATTCTAAACAGAACTAAAAGGCAATCACCAAAAATCCTAGAAATCCTAGAAAAATGGCAAAACCTTTTTTTAGTTTTTTGCTATCAACACTGTGTGTAACCTTTGCACCGAGTGGTGCAAATAACATACTCGCTATGACAATGCTTAGTAACGCCTCAACATGAATAAATCCCAAGCCACCGGTAGCACTTTCAACATCACTACCCACTACAATAAAACCCACACTACCCGCAATCGAAATTGGCATACCAACAGCGGCTGAAGTAGCAATGGCATTTTTAATGTTCACATTGTTATAAACCAAGAATGGCGTGGTCATGGTGCCACCGCCAATACCTACAATGGCAGATACTAAACCGATAATATAACCTGTTATCAACCACGCCCATCTAGCCAAGCTATCTACATGGCCGGATGCACTAATGCCAAACCACATAATCAGCGCAACGGTGATTTCAAAAATGGCAAAGAAAATTCGTAAAAAATCAAAACTTAGATACTTAGCCACAATCGCACCGCTAAATGCACCGAGTAGAATGGTTGGGGTGAGTTTATTAAAATTATGCCAATGAATAGCACTATGCTTATGGTGTGCCCAAACACTTGAGAGCGAGGTAAAGACAATGACTGCGAGTGCGGTGCCAATCGACGTATGCATAAGAGCCGACTCAACAATATCACCGGCTAATAAATACAACAATGCCGGCACCATAATTAAGCCACCACCCACGCCTAG
>DTVJ01000385.1:830-3629 GCA_012963565.1 Piscirickettsiaceae bacterium | reverse complement strand
TTTGTTATATAAGGGAGAATATAACAGAAGATTTGATGTTGTAATAAAATATATTGATTTAGAGAAAGGTGATAAAGTTGCAGAATTTTGCTTTGGTGATACACATATAGCCAAGTATTGTTATAAAAATGGAGTTGATTGGGTAGGATATGATTTCAACCCAAACTTTATACGATATGCTAAACAAAATGCCTTCAATGCTTACTTTATAGATTTATTAAACCCCTCTTCTTTTTCGCAGATCATTTACTCTAATGATAGAGTTGACGTGGCAATAATGATGGGCTCTTTATATCATTTTCATGATAATATCGGGCAACTAATTCATCAGATAATGGCTCATTGTAACAAATTTGTAATTTCGGAGCCAGTGAGATCACTTTCTAACCTTTCAGGCCCTATAGGTTGGTTAGCGAAGCGATCTGCAAATGCAGGACATGGTAATGAAGTATTTCGTTATGATACAAATACATTATTGCTAGAGTTGGAGGGGTTGTGTAGAGAACGTTATAAATTAACAATACTTGAGGTTAAAAGAGATCTAATATGCCAAATAGAGTGGAAATAAGTGTCGTAATTCCTGTGTATAACAGCGAAGATATCCTTTCAGAATTAGTTCGTCAAATTGATAATGCATTGACCGAATATAAATATGAGATTATTTTTGTTAACGATGGAAGTCTTGATAATAGTTGGCAAACTATAGAGAAAATAACGACTAAAAGTAAATCTGTAATTGCTATATGTTTAAGCAAAAATTTTGGGCAAGACAATGCAATTATGGCAGGATTGGGCCTATCAAAGGGTGATTATGCAGTAATTATGGATGATGATCTCCAACATTCTCCATATGACATCACGGCATTATTAGACAGAGTAAAGGAAGGATATGATGTGTGTTATGCAAATTATAGCTGGCATAGAAAACAGTCGATATTGAAGAATATTGGGAGCATCGTTAATGCAAAACAAGCTGAATATTTTATTGGCAAGCCTTCTAAAATATACTTATCTCCATTTAAAATTATTAGCAGAATTGTGATAGATTCGATAGTTGATTACATCGGCCCATATCCTTATGTGGATGGACTTATTTTTCAAGTAACCGACTCAATTTCCCAGGTCACAGTCCAACATCATCAGCGCCATAAAGGACATGGAAACTATAACATTAAAAAATCTCTTTCTGTTTTCTTAAAACATACAACAGGTTTTTCAGTTACTCCATTAAGGTTGGCATCCCTTGTGGGTTTACTAATTGCTGCCGTAGGGTTTTTAACAGGACTCTTTTATATTGCTCAATATTTATATAGCGATACAGTTTTAGAGGGTTGGACCACTTTGGTAGTTCTGCAACTATTTATCGGTGGCCTGATAATTATGTTTTTAGGTCTTATTGGTGAATATTTGGGACGTGCTTATTTATCAATAAACCATAAGCCACAATTTGTGATTAAAAAAATATTATCATGATAAAGTACCATTTATTCTTAATTACATCTATTATTTTAACGGTTGTTGTGCAAGCTTTGCTAAAGAGTAATTCTGTAAAGCATAGTGGTAATTTATTTGAAGCTATATATGATTCTAGGCTATATGTGGCACTTTTTCTCTATGCTACTGCCATGGTTTTTTGGTATATTTCCTCCTCTAAATTGCAGTTTACATTTATGATACCGATGCATGTTTTAACAATAATATTTGGTGGATTTATTGGGTATTATTTTTTCGAAGAGTCATTTGGTGTCCATAAAATTTTGGCATACATACTAATCATTAGTGGAGTATTTGTACTAATTTATGGCAATAATTGATCCTATGGATGTTATCCCATTTAATAGTCCATACGTAACGGGAAAAGAGATTTCCTATATTAATCAAGTGCTTCTAGATAAAGAATTGGCAGGTGGTGGGGCGTTTACAGAGCGCTGTCAAGAATTCTTAGAAAGTAAATTGGATGTAAAGAAAGTATTGTTAACACATTCATGTACTGCTGCATTAGAGATGGCAGCAATGCTTCTAGATATTCAGCCTGGAGACGAAATTATTATGCCTTCTTATACTTTCGTTTCAACTGCTAATGCTTTTGTAATACGAGGAGGAGTCCCTGTTTTTGTTGACATTCGTAAAGATACGCTGAATATTGATGAAAGGCTAATTGAAATGGCTATTACACCTCGTACCAAGGCAATTTTACCTGTGCATTATGCAGGAGTTGCTTGCGAAATGGATACTATTATGGATATTGCGAATCGTCATAATTTACTCGTTGTTGAAGATGCAGCACAGGCTATTGAGTCTAACTACAAGGGCAGGGCACTTGGTTCCATCGGAGATTTGGGTTGTCTCAGTTTTCATGAAACTAAAAATATTACTTCTGGTGAAGGTGGCGCGATTTTGATTAATAATTCTAATTTTATAGAACAAGCGGAAATTATTAGGGAGAAAGGGACAAATCGTAATAGATTTCTACGGGGGCAGATTGATAAATATTCATGGGTTGGCGTAGGATCTTCTTATCTGCCAAGTGAAATTACAGCTGCCTTTCTTTATGCCCAATTAGAAGAAACTGAAAAAATTACACAAGAGAGAATTAAAATTTGGAATAATTATGATTATGCCTTTAGGTCGCTTGGTGAAACTGAGGGGCTTTCCCTCCCCAATATTCCCAATCAATGTAAACATAATGCACATATTTATTATTTGATATTGCATAATTCAGGTGACAGAAATAGATTTATTAAATACATTTAAAAAATGGATAAATCAGCCGTATGGAATGGTTGTCATATCCGGACC
>DTVJ01000385.1:0-820 GCA_012963565.1 Piscirickettsiaceae bacterium | reverse complement strand
GGGTGACAGAAATAGATTTATTAAATACATGAATAAAAATAACATTGATTGTTACTTCCACTATGTTCCTTTGCATTTATCTGTTGCGGGTAGGGAATATGGAAATATACCTATGAGTCTTAATATAACTGAACATTATGCTGATTGCATAGTAAGGTTGCCACTTTGGTTTGGATTAAGTGAAAAGCAGCAAGAAAATGTTATTAATGTAGCATTAGAAGGCATAAGTAAGGGAATTTAGAGTGAGTTTTGTGATTAAAGTAAAACAATCTCTCTTTATCGCATTTCTTTTTTTAGTTTTATCATATCTATTAATAGATACAGGACTGCATGGCGATGACTACACAGTTATTGCTAGCTTGAATGGCCACAGTTTTTGGAGTTTTATAAATCAGAGCCCAACCGAAGTTGGCTCACTAATATTAAACCCAATTTCTTTTTACGGTTTGTGGTGGACATATTCTGTCTTTGAATATGAATATCAAATAATTTATGACTTAATAAAAATTCTATCTAACGCTACTAGCATTTATTTGATTTTTAGGTTTTTTAGTGATTATCTACCACATGATAGAGCATTTATCGCCTCATTAATTTTTGTTTTATACCCATTGCATGATACTACATTGTATTGGTATATGACACTCCAGTACGTATTAACACCAGCAATTTTATTATATGCCCATCATTTAATTCGAAATAATCAAATTCAAACGGGTTTTTTTGTAACAACGATAGGGTCTTTCTTAAGTTACGCTTCACCACCCTATGTATTTGGTTTAGCTATTATTTTTTTAATTGAAAAGAGATTCAAAAAAGC
>DTVJ01000384.1 GCA_012963565.1 Piscirickettsiaceae bacterium | reverse complement strand
GAAAATGCGCAAAATAAGCTTAAAAACAAGGGTTGTGACGCTATTATTTTAAATGACGTTTCAAAGGCTGATTCTGGCTTCAAAAGTGACGAAAATGAGGTGGTATTTTTAGATCAAAAATCAAGTATAAAAATCGATAAAAACACCAAACAAAAGTTAGGACGAAAAATCATTGAAATCATCAGCGAAAAATTTTTATAAATATTAAAAAAGCTTGTTAAATCAACGCTCAATAGAGTTACTCACAAACCTGTGGATAACTCTGTTAATATCTTATCGTAAAACGTGAAAAATGCCTCTATATTGCGGTTTTTTATGGTTTTGAATAAAAAATAATCAGTTAGTATTTTTATTTAAAAATCAATAACTTAAGAATATTAATATCAAATTAGTATATTAGAAAATACTCATTTACCCAGTTAAGTACCAAAAAGAGGAAAACTTTTGATGTTCCACGTATTAAATCAGGTGTTTCACGAAATATTAGACTATCATAAACTACTTATCATTTAATTCACCAAGAACTTAATCTTATAGTCAATCCTGGTCCTTTTTATGCTTTAAATTTTCTACTAAGAATCGCGGTATTTTCATTCAAAAATCTCATTTAAATCTCAAGTCTGGAGTAGGGTGTATTTTTAGTGATAATTTTGTCTATTTTTAACCTATTCTAGCGCCATAAAGCCCTTAAGTTCAATCTTATCGATTTTTACTGGATTTTGTAAGATTGAGGGTATTTTATCAGCAAATCATCAATGCCAAAATTGATGATTAACAGTAGTTAATTTTACTAACGCGATCACCCAACAAAGTGTCTACTGTCTCAATCAATTGTTGATTAGGGATGACAAAATAATCCTTCGTCAATAGTACCTCGCCTTTTGAATTGCTCACCTGATAACACAACTTAACCGGGCATTGACCTCGATTTTGTTTTAAAACGTCGGATAATCTCGCAAACAATGGTTGATGCTTGTCGCTTAGTGATATCTCAAAGCTACGGGCATATTTCATTTTCACTTCATCAATATCCTCAATCTTATCTACCACCACCTGCCACTGATCTCTAAAGTCTTTATTAACTTTTCCAGAAATCACCACTACGGTATCGGCTACCAATTTGTCGCTGACCGAACCCAGTACTTTAGAAAAAACCACTGCATTTAATAATCTCGAACCATCTTCAATTGTAATTAAGGCTATTTGTCCGCCACTCTTAGTTGCTCGATAGCGTAGCTCGGAAATCAGTGCCAATACCCTCACTTCTTTATTATTTCTAAAAGACAAGTCCTTAGGCAGGGTTGCTGTAATATGCTTTAAATCGTCTTTATATTCGTCAGTTGGATGGTTGTAAAAATAATAACCCATCACGCCTTTTTCAAATTGCAAAGTTTCTTTAAACGAGAAGCTTGGGCACGATAAATAATGCGCTTCATATCCACTATGCACTTGAGCATCTGTAAACAAACCACTCTGACCACTTGAATGATCATTTTGTTTTTGTTCAGCTTGTCTCATCGCATTAGGATAAGTCTTAATCAGACTGGCTCTATCAATACCATAACAATCCAAAGCGCCACTGTAAATCAATGCCTCAATGGCGCGCTTATTTAATGATTTTCTTTCAATACGTGCACAAAAATCAAACAAATCTTGATAATTACCGTTGGCTTCACGCTCGGCAACTAGCACCTCAACCAAAGCCTCACCCACACCTTTGATAGCACCCAAGCCATAAGTAATAGTTTTGTCATCTTGAATGCTAAACTCGTAACTTGATTCATCTATACTTGGACCCTTAACAATCAAGCCCATAGCTTGCACCTCGCTCACGGTAAAGGCAATCCTATCCGTATCATCCATCATGCCTGAGAGTACTGATGCCATAAATGCCGCTGGATAATGCGCCTTAAGCCAAGCCGTTTGATAAGATATATAAGCGTAAGCTACTGAATGTGATTTGTTAAATCCATAACCTGAGAATTTATCAATCAGATCAAAAATTTCATTTGCTTTTTTCTCGTTAATTTTTCGATCGGCCGCACCTTTAACAAACACGTCGCGTTGTTTTTCCATTTCCGACGCAATCTTTTTACCCATAGCACGACGTAGTAAATCAGCACCGCCGAGCGAATAACCGGCCATCACCTGGGCAGATTTCATCACTTGCTCTTGGTATAAGAACACACCATTGGTTGGTTTGAGGATTTCTTCCAACATTGGGTGTGGGTATTTAACTTGCTGAGTGCCATGCTTAACATTGATATAATCGTCAACCATGCCCGCACCCAATGGACCAGGTCGGTACAGCGCCAGCATGGCTACAATATCTTCAAAGGAATCCGCTTGTAGTTTTTTCAAATAACCTCGCATCCCTTCTGATTCCAGTTGGAAAATACCAGTGGTGTCACAGCGTTGTAATAATTCGTATACGGCTTTATCATCAAGAGACAAAGCATCGATATCAATGAGCTCATCGCTTAGCCCTTTGGCATGAATCAGTTTGACAGTTTTGTCAATCACGGTTAAATTTGATAAACCTAAGAAATCGAATTTAACCAATCCAAGAGCTTCAACATCTTTCATGTCAAACTGTGAAACCACACCATCAGACTCACTAGGGCCTTTGTAAATTGGGCAAAAATCACTAATCTTACTTGGTGCAATCAATACGCCACCTGCATGCGTACCGACATTACGTACTAAGCCCTCCAATTCCAGCGATAAATCGATTAATGTAGTAACACTTTCTTCAGAATCGTACCTATTCTTTAATTCTTCAGAATACCATTTGTCTTTGGCTTCTTGAGAATCACCTTCATTAAAATAACCCAGTGCTCGTGAGAGGTTAATTTTTAAATCATTAGGGATTGACTTGGATATCCTATCGCTAAAACCATAAGGATGCCCTAAAACACGGCCTACGTCGCGTACAACACCTTTAGCTGCCATAGTGCCGTAAGTAATAATCTGAGATACCTTATCAGTGCCATATTTTTTGGCCACATAGTTAATCACTTCATCACGACGATCGGTACAAAAATCAATATCAAAATCCGGCATTGAAACGCGCTCAGGGTTTAAAAAACGCTCAAATAATAACTCATGTTTAATCGGATCAACATTGGTAATACCTAACGCATAAGCTACCAATGAACCTGCACCAGAGCCACGTCCAGGTCCTACAGGTATGCCATTATCTTTAGACCAACTGATAAAATCAGCTACGATTAAAAAATAACCCGGGAAATCCATCTGAATAATCACCGACAACTCAAATGCTAAACGATCGTCATACACTTGTCGATCAACCTTTATGCCCTCTAGACGCTTATCTAAACCTGCTTCAGATCCTTGGGAAAAAAACTGCGCTATAGTTAATCCCTCTGGAATAGGGAAATTTGGCAAATAATTCTTTTTATATAATTCAAAATGCACGTTACAACGCTTGGCAATTTCAACACTATTACTAATTACCTCTGGCAAATCGGCAAACAACTCAGCCATTTGCTCAGCTGATTTTAAATATTGTTCAGCGTGGTATTTTTTTTTACGGCGCGCATCATCTAAGAGTCCGCCTTGGGAGATGCAAATTCTAGCTTCATGGGCATCAAAATCACTCTGTTGTAAGAA
>DTVJ01000383.1 GCA_012963565.1 Piscirickettsiaceae bacterium | reverse complement strand
GATTTTTTGCAATCGGGCGAGGTGAAATTAAAGGTTGAGAAAATCGAAAACGACATTCAAGTGATTTTGAATTCTGCTGAGCAAGGCGCCATTTTAAGAGAAGGACTTACCATTGCCATTGCCGGTAAGCCGAACGCTGGAAAGTCTTCTTTACTGAATGCACTGACACAAGCATCTAGTGCGATTGTTACAGACATTGCTGGCACTACGCGTGATGCACTCAAGGAAACCATTCATGTTAATGGCATGCCGCTTAATATTATTGATACCGCAGGCTTGCATGTGAGTGAGGATAAAGTTGAACAAGAAGGTATTAAAAGAGCACACGTTGAAATTGAACGTGCCGATGTGGTGTTAATGGTGTTTGATGCACAAGATAAAATCCCAGATCTATCAATTTTGCCTAGCGGCATTGATGGTAAACCGATACTCCTAATCAAGAACAAAGTAGATTTAACCGACGAAGCAGTGGGCGTTACTTATATTAGCGACCAAACTCACTTGTCATTATCAGCCAAGCAATCATTAGGTATTGATTTGTTAAGACAAGAGCTATCAGACATTGCCGGTTTGAGTGACACTGGTGAAGGCGTGCTGTTGGCTAGGAAACGACACATTATTGCCCTAGAGTCTGCCTTAGAATCAACTCGTCACGCCCTAGAACAATTGAACAATAATGCCAGTGAACTGGTAGCTGAAGATTTACGCCAAGCTGCCCAGTATTTAGGTAGTATCACCGGTGAGTTTTCATCAGATGATTTGTTGGGTGAAATCTTTTCCTCTTTTTGTATTGGAAAGTAATGAATATTCATGGGTATTAAAACAAAATTTTATCTTTACTTATTAGTCACTATTGCTTTGTCGCCATTGTTTGTGTCGGAAGCGGTGTTGATTTATCAATCACCCAATATTGTTGATGTAGCATTGGCGTTGCTAATTTTGTTGGTTTATTTGGGTTTATACCTTGCAATTCGCAAAGATTTTCTACTACCATTTAACGACTTGCAAAGATGGGTGAGTGATTACAATGTTGACCAGAGCGCCCGCTTGAGCGATCAACAAAAAACTACTTTTCAGCCGGTAGCCACTGCGATTAACCATTTGATTGAGGAAAACCAGCATCTTTATGATGATATGGAAGATATCCTGCAAAAGCAGATTCAGCGCCTGAGTAAAAAATCCGCCTCATTGGAAACGTTGTACGGTGTGTCATCAAAATTAAATTCTATGCATTCTACTGAAGAATTATTTGAATACTTTCTAGACATTTTTATGAACATGACTAGCGCTTCATCAGGCGTGGTGCGCAGTTTGACCAATGAGGGCGAACTACACTTGGTGGCGCAGCGCGGTGTCATTGATCCACACGGGCAAATAAAGGACGTTTTAAGTAGTGATTGTTTTTGTGGTGAAGTTGCCATGGCACAAGATGCGGGTGTGCAGTTTAGTGTGCATACTTGTGCTAAGTGTGTGGGAGAAAAATCCGAAGATAAAGCAGACGTGGGTACGATTTTTATTCCACTGAGGTATCATGGCAAAACCCTAGGCGTGTTTAATTTATTTTTTGATACTGAACCTTCATTGGCTTTTGATGAGCGTGCACTACTTGAGTCAATTTCTGACAATATTGCTAGTGCACTTGATAAAGCTAGATTAGATGAAGAAACCAAGCGTATGGAACTCTCACAGGAACGCTTATTTTTATCGCAAGAAATACATGATTCTTTAGCACAAACGATTTACAGTTTAAAGCTACAAGTCACCGTATTGGGTGATATGCTAAGACAAGGTAACCAATCTGATGCCAGTGAAAAGGTGTTCAGTCTACAATCCAATATAACCCAGGCTAACCAAGAACTTAGAGAGCTTATGTGTAATTTCCGTGTGCCATTAGACCCCAAGGGTATTGTGGTGTCGTTGGCAAACTTGGCCAATCGATTTAGAAGTGAAGAAGGCATTGCAACTTACTTACATGTAGAAGGTAAACCTAAGATCTCGCCAGAAACTGAAATACAGATTATGCGTATTACCCAAGAGGCATTGTCGAATATTCGTAAGCACGCCAAGGCACGCAATGTACGGATTTTGCTTTCAGCTGAGCCACATTGCCAATTGTTGATCGAGGATGACGGTGTTGGTTTTAAAAAAGATCAGTTTGGTACTGAGGTAATGGGGAATAATATTGGTATGAACATTATGAAAGAACGTGCGGACAGAATTGGCGCTAGCATTGAGATTGAATCGGAAATTGATGAAGGTACTCGAGTCATCATTTCGTTTAAGGATATTACATGAAAATTTATATTATTGATGATCACGCCTTATTTCGTAATGGATTAATTTCATTATTAGAATCAAGAAACATTAGTGCTCAAGCAGCTTCCTCTCCTGAGCAGGGCCTGATAGAAATACCAACCTTGTCATTAGATATCATCTTGTTGGATTTACGTATGCCCGATATGTCTGGCATCGATGTATTAAAAGCATTAAAAGCCCAAAACGAACAAACACCCATTTTGATGTTAACCACCAGTACCGAAGAGCGCGATTTGCGTGATTGTCTTAAGCATGGCGCTCAAGGCTATCTGTTAAAAGATATGGACCCTGATGAACTGGTCAAAGCACTGGATGAAACAGTAAAGGGCTCGATTGTGGTGGCACAAGATATGACTCACGTATTGGCCAAGGTGTTGAGAAACGAGCTAACCGACAATGAAGCTACCTTCGACTCGTTAACCAACAGAGAAAAAGAAGTGTCTTGCCAAGTGGCCAGTGGTCATAGTAATAAGGTGATTGCTCGAGAGTTAGGCATTTCTGATGGCACAGTGAAGCTACATGTGAAGTCTATTTTGAAAAAATTATCACTCAGTTCAAGGGTTGAAGTGGCAGTAATGGTGACCGAAAAGGGTTACTGCAAGTAAAGTTTATTTAGTGTATGGATGAGTATCAAAAATTAGTTGTTAAAGCGTTGCGAACAGTGGGCGAAGTCTTACCATGGGATTTAGAAGAAGAAATAGGGCAAGACCCCGAGTTGATTGTACTAGACATCAGAGAGCAAGATGAATTTGATATGATGCACATAGGTCACTCGTTGCATGTGCCTAGGGGTCAGCTTGAAGGTGCTTGTGTCTGGAACTATGACGACACCATTCCGGCTTTAGCGCAAGCCAGAGATCAAAATATTGTCGTAGTATGTCGTTCGGGTAACCGATCTGCACTCGCGGCACTTACCATGCAACAAATGGGATTTACCCAAGTTCGTTCACTCAAATTAGGCATCAAAGGTTGGAATGATAACGACCTAAAAATGTTTAATAATCAAGGTGAAGTTGTAGATATAGATAAGGCCGATGAATGGCTGAATATAGCGGTACCAGAAAAGAATTTAAAACCTTGATTTTTAGCTGTAGAAATTAATTAATAAAAAAACCAGAATAGTGCTTGACGCATAAATTATTCTACGTATAATTGCCACCTTTCACCGCGTTAGAAAACAGTTTTGTTTTTTTGATCGTGGTAGCTCTTTAAAAATCTATCAAACAACTTGTGTGGGCACTCGTACAATAAAAATTGTGCAGTGCACATAAAAAACAAAAGCAATCAAGCTTTTAAAAAAATTGAACGCAAAGCGCACTTATTTATAAGTGTTGCCAATGTT
>DTVJ01000382.1:1648-3663 GCA_012963565.1 Piscirickettsiaceae bacterium | reverse complement strand
TCAAAAGTATGGGTAATATTTTATCCAGTTTTTCTTCTCCAATCACTTTATTATTCTTATCAACACCTGAGACTAGAATAACAAATTCACCTTTTTGGTGTGCGTCATCCGCTTGCAAATAGTCAATCAACTCTGGCAAGGTTGCAGTATTGATGGTCTCAAAAGATTTGGTGATTTCTTTAGCTAGGCAAACCACACGCTCATCGCCCAATACTGAACGAAAATCCAATAGACTGGCTAGTATACGTTTTGGTGATTCATAAAAAATAGCGGTTTCATCTAAATGCGCACTGGCTTGAATGGCTTTTAAACGTGCTGTCTGTTTGGCTGGTAAAAAGCCAAAAAAACCAAACCGATCACTGGCGATACCTGAGGCGGATAGGGCACTAATCATGGCGCTTGGACCAGGAATCGGTACCACACCAATGCCTGCTTTTTTCGCCTCACTCACCAACACATAACCTGGGTCGCTAATCAACGGTGTTCCAGCATCACTAATCAACGCCATGGTTTTTCCACTAAGTAATTCGTTAATCACTTTGGCAGATTTTTGTGTTTCATTGTGTTCGTGGAATGCACGCATGGGTGTGTTAATATCGTAATGACTCAGCAATCTTTTACTGTGACGTGTGTCTTCCGCCAAAATAACATCAACGGTTTTTAGAATTTCAACCGCCCTAAAGGTGATATCTTCTAAATTTCCAATCGGTGTGGCAACAATATATAAAGACATAAATTAATCGAGTAAAATTATTTAACTCGGTTAAATGAAATAGATATTATTATGCTTGATAAATTTGAGCAGACATCAGTTTTTGTTGAAGTTCATTATCAAGAATTTCTCTGTCTGTTTTATGTTTTCGGTCTAGAATCTGATTTAAAATATCCAACAATTAACTGGATAAAAATGCTTTTGAGGCTTAATATATTATGAAAAAAACACTTCTTTTATCAATTCTTATTCTTAACTCAATTTTACTTAGTGGCTGTATTGTTAGTACTGCATCAACTGTAAGTACTGTGGTTTCTGTTACCAATGAAAGACGCACAACCGGTGAAATAATTGATGATAAAACCATTGGTTTAAGATTATTTGCTTGGTCAACAGAAGACCAAAAACTTGATGATGCGCATGTTAATTTTATGTCGTTCGATCGAATCGTATTGGTAACAGGCGAAGCACCAAGCAGTGACTCACGCAATTATATTGTGAAGCAAATACCAATGGCCGATCCAAAAGTTAAGCAAGTCATCAACGAGATTGTGATTGGTCCAAACAGTGGCTATTTGAGTCGAATTAAAGATGCTGCTATTACGACACAAGTTGAGGCGTTATTTTTAAATCAAGAAGTTTTCCACCCAACACATGTTAAGACAATGACCGAAAATCAGGTGGTTTACTTGATGGGAAAAGTAACCAAACGCGAAGCAGATAGAGCTGCTAAATCTGCAGCCAAAGCCAAAGGTGTGAAAAAAGTGGTTAAGCTGTTTGACTACTTAAAGACCCGTCCAGCTGCCGAAATTAAGCGCGATCGACAAAGAGAGATAGACGCACAGAAGCTGGCTGAATTACAAAAACAACAAGCTGAATTAGATGCCAAAAAAGCAGAGCTTAAAAGACAACTCAGAGCCTTGGGTGGCAACACTGAAGGTACATCGTTTTAATCGACTAACCTCTTAATCGGGGCAAATGAAAATCGATGCTGGTTATTGATTGGACCAAGCTCTGCTAAAGCTTCTGTATGTGCCTTGGTACCATATCCCTTGTGTTTAGCAAAACCATACTCTGGAAATTGTCGGTCTAATTCGATCATTTGCCTATCTCGTGTCACTTTGGCAATAATAGACGCGGCTGAAATCACTGGCTCGGTTAAATCACCTTTGATAATCGATTGACAATTTTCTAGTTCTGGGCAACGATTGCCATCCACCAACACTTGGTCATACCGGGCGTTCAAATTCTCAACAGCACGTTTCATGGCCAACATGGTAGCTTGCAAGATGTTAATTTCATC
>DTVJ01000382.1:0-1548 GCA_012963565.1 Piscirickettsiaceae bacterium | reverse complement strand
AAAACTTTCGCATCATCACTGTCTGTTGGTAAGCCAATCACTTCGCCAGACGGATAAACATCAGGATAACCATTGGCCGCCAACACCACGCCCATAGCGGAACGTTTATCCCACTCAATCGTTGCTTGATCAAGCTGTCCTTTTGTTGCCAATAGACATAAGTCTGCTAAATTTGATTTAAGACGCATCATAATCGGCTGGGTTTCTGGATCGCCAAATCGACAATTGTATTCTAATACTTTGGAGTTACCATTTTTGTCAATCATCAGCCCAGCGTATAAAAACCCGGTATAAGCATTGCCCTCTGCCGCCATTGAATCAACCGTTGGACGAATTACCTTATCCATTACGTCTTGAAAAATTTCATCAGTGACGATCGGTGCTGGAGAATAAGCACCCATGCCACCGGTATTCGGCCCCTGGTCACCGTTATCACGTGCCTTGTGGTCTTGTGAGGTGGCCATTGGTAGAATATTTTTACCATCAACCATCACAATAAAACTGGCCTCCTCTCCCACCAAGAATTCTTCAATCACCACGCGCGAACCGGCTACACCAAAACGATTACCTTCTAACATATCGTTAATGGCATCAGTTGCCTCGGTCTCGGTATTAGCAATAATTACACCCTTTCCTGCCGCTAGACCATCAGCCTTAATCACAATCGGTGTGCCTTTATCCTGCACGTATCGAACTGCTGGCCCAGCTTCGGTGAAGACGTCGTAATAAGCAGTAGGAATGTTGTTACGATCGAGGAAATCTTTACAAAAGGCTTTTGAGCCTTCTAGTTGTGAAGCGGCCTGTGTCGGGCCAAATATTGCTAACCCTTCAGTCTGAAAACGATCAACTACACCGATGACTAATGGTGCTTCAGGACCAACAATAGTTAGATCTACTTGGTTGTCTTTAACAAATGCAATGAGTCCATCAATATCTTCTGAACCCACTTCAATATTAGTAAGCTTGTCTTCTAACTCAGTGCCAGCATTACCCGGTGCCACAAATACTTCTTTAACTTCATCAAACTTAGCACACTGCCAAGCCAGGGCGTGTTCACGGCCACCAGAACCAATCACTAAAACTTTCATATTCGACCTATACGTATTCTTCGATAAATTCTCTAAATTTCTTATGTGACATAATTTGCGTACCATCGCAATTAAATGACATAGAAATCGTTGAGTTAAATAAATTGATCACAGCTGAGCGTAAATAATAACCATCTAAATTACGCAAGGCTGGAATGTGTTCGATGATATATCTGAGCTCATCTTCATCAGTTAACTGTTTCATGCCTGCATTTCTTTGGTGAAAAGCATCTTGCCATTCTTCAGACAAATACTCAAATGCATGATCATGTTCAAGCATTTGATAATAACGTTTAATCAACTCTGATTTTTCATCTAACGCAATCATACCAAAATGATTAAATACATAATCTGGCACCAATAAGTCTTCTGCTAAATGCACCTCAACATTAAACGGATCAAACACCGATGAAGTCTTAATCTCACCATTATTAAGTCCGATTACAATCCGGTAAATACC
>DTVJ01000381.1 GCA_012963565.1 Piscirickettsiaceae bacterium | reverse complement strand
GGAAAGTCATCGTTGGCTTTTGATACCATTTACGCAGAAGGACAGCGCCGTTATGTTGAGTCTTTGTCAGCTTATGCACGCCAGTTTTTATCACTGATGGAAAAACCAGATGTGGATCATATCGAAGGCTTATCTCCAGCGATTTCTATTGAACAAAAAGCCACCTCACACAATCCGCGTTCTACGGTAGGTACCATTACCGAGATTTATGATTATTTACGGTTGTTATTTGCACGTGCCGGCATGCCAAAATGCCCTGAACACAAAATTGATTTGGTCTCACAAACGATTTCACAAATGGTTGATGGTGTCATGACCTTGCCTGAAGGTGAAAAAATTATGTTATTGGCACCTGTGGTACAAAATCGTAAAGGCAGTCATACAAAAATGCTTGAAGAGCTTTCTAATCAAGGTTTCTTGCGTGCACGAGTAGATGGAGAAATTGTTTACTTAGATGAAATGAGCGAGCTTAATGGTAAAACCAATCACACCATTGAGATTGTGGTTGATCGCCTTAAAGTAAGAAAAGATATTACCACCCGTTTGTCTGAATCACTAGGAACTGCACTTAATTTAAGTGATGGACTGGTGCGCATTGCCCCAATGGATGAAAAATCAAATCAAAAAGAGCTAGTATTTTCTGCCAAATTTTCTTGTGTAGAGTGCGGTTATTCTTTAGAAGAATTAGAACCAAGAATGTTTTCATTTAATAATCCAGTTGGCGCCTGCCCAAGTTGCGATGGTTTGGGTGTCAAAGACATTTTTGATGAAGACAAGGTGGTGGCCAATCCAGAGATGAGTTTAGCCGATGGTGCGATTTATGGGTGGAGTCGATCAAACGCTTATTTTTATCAAATCTTAATGCTAGTTGGGCAATATTATGGCTTTAGTATTGATACCCCTTACGAATTACTGAGTAACGAGCATAAAAAAATTATCTTGTTTGGTAGTGGTGGAGATAAAATTGATTTTTCTAAAATTAAAGGACGTAAAGGCTGGTCTAATAAAGCCAAACCATTTGAGGGTGTGATTCCTAGAATGATGCGTCGTTACGAGGAAAGTGAGATTCGTTCAGTGCGTGAAGAGCTATCACGTTATGTTGTGAGTAAGAACTGTACAAGTTGTGAGGGTGATCGACTGAATGAATCTGCTAGAAATGTATTTATTGGTGACCATAATATATCAAATCTCACTAAGCTCTCTATTGCCAATATCTATGATTTTTTTAAAAATTTAGAATTAGAAGGTGCGCGTGGTGAAATTGCTGACAAGATTCTCAAAGAAATTATTCAACGTTTAGAGTTTTTAATTAATGTTGGTTTGGAATACTTAAGTTTGGAGCGTCGATCTAGCACACTGTCTGGTGGTGAGTCCCAGCGTATCCGACTAGCTAGTCAAATTGGTGCAGGTTTGATGGGTGTGTTGTATGTATTGGACGAACCTTCGATTGGTTTGCACCAAAGAGATAATGCAAAGCTCCTCAATACCTTAATTTATCTGCGAGACATTGGCAATACAGTAATTGTAGTTGAGCATGATGAAGATGCGATTAAACAAGCTGATTATGTGATTGATATTGGCCCAGGGGCAGGCGTGCATGGCGGTGAAATTATCGCTTGTGGTACACCACAAGAAGTGAGCGACAACCCTAAATCACTCACTGGCGATTATATTAGTGGTCGTCAAAGTATTGAGATACCTAGTGAGCGAAAAACAGCTAAGAATTGGTTAAACATCAAAGGCGCACATGGCAATAATCTTAATCATGTTGATTTGTCTATTCCTATTGGTGTTCTGACTTGTATTACCGGAGTTTCTGGCTCTGGAAAATCCACACTGATTAACGATACTTTATATTCGTTGGCTGCTCGAGAGCTAAATCGTGCGCAAACAACACCAGCACCTTATAATTCGATTGAAGGGTTGGCGTATTTTGATAAAGTGGTGAATATCGATCAAAGCCCAATTGGGCGTACACCACGTTCAAACCCAGCTACTTATACCGGTGTGTTTTCATTAATTCGTGATTTATTTTCACAAACTTTAGAAGCTCGATCACGTGGTTATAAGTCGGGCCGTTTTAGTTTTAATGTTAAAGGCGGTCGTTGTGAAGCCTGTAAGGGTGATGGCTTGATCAAAGTGGAAATGCACTTTTTGCCAGATATTTATGTGCCTTGTGATGTGTGTGATGGACATCGATACAATCGAGAAACTTTAGAGATTTTTTATAAAGGAAAAACTATTTCCCAGGTGTTAGATATGACGGTTGAGGATGCAGTTGAGTTTTTTGAGCCTATGCCAAAGATTAAGCAAAAATTACAAACCTTAATGGATGTAGGGCTTTCATATATTACTTTAGGTCAAAATGCCACTACTTTATCTGGCGGTGAGGCGCAACGTATAAAGCTTGCTAAAGAGTTATCTAAACCGGATACTGGGAATACATTGTATATTCTTGATGAGCCAACCACTGGTTTACATTTTCACGACATCAAACAATTGTTAGCAGTTATTAATCGTTTGCGTGAACGTGAAAACACCATTGTGATTATTGAACACAATCTAGACGTAATTAAAACAGCAGATTGGATTGTCGATCTAGGACCGGAAGGTGGAGACAAAGGCGGAGAAATCATTGCATTTGGCACACCAGAAGAAGTGTCTAAGATCAAGGGGTCTTATACAGGTCAGTACCTAAAAGCTTACTTGTAGTTGATCTTCTGATGGTTGTTCGATTTCAAGGTCAACCAATTGGTATTGGTATTTCCTGCCTTGTTTGGTATGTTCAATTAGAACTGGAAGATATTGGTGCTTAGGTGAGAAATACGCCTGTATATTATTATCGTTTTTGTCAAGCATACTAACTTTAATAGTCATTAGAACTTGTCCATTAATGTCAAGAGTATGATTGTCGGTCTTTTGATAATTATGCTGTTCAATAGATTTACCATCGGCTACCTGATAACTAAATTGATATTGATCGGACTTGTTTTTTAGATCATATGACAATGCTAAAAATAAACTCAGTGGATCGACAATGTTGCCACCGTTTGATTTCCAAGTAAGTATCTTGGGTTGGGTTCTAGTTAAGTTAGACATGACAGTGTTATTTTTTGAGTAAACATCAATCATATAATTTTTGGAAAACTTGCCATCTTCTTGTTCTATGATTTGATAATGAATAGAATTAACGTCATTGTCGTTAATTGCAAATGCAGAGCTAGCAGCAATGGAATAGTCCTTGATCAATGCGGCTACTCCCGAGGTTTTTGCATTGGCAGTATAGAAGTACCGGTCTTCTAGTTTATGCAGTGTTCTAACTTCTTCCGCAATTTTAAAACCATTGATAGAGAGTTGGTACTTGGCAATATGTGGCTCAAAAGCCAGCGCATTGTTTAGGTAAAAAAATAGGATTGAAATGAGAAATCTCATAGTATTTCCCCGTCCAAAATAGCATTTCCATTGTCAAGTTTGAGCCTGCCTTGCGTAAACCAATGGATGACTTTGGGATAAAGTTTGTGCTCTTCAACTAACACTCTTGCTGCTAAAGATTTGACATCCTCATCTTCCAGTACAGGAATGTTACTTTGTGCAATGACTGGTCCACCATCAAGTTCTGCGGTGACAAAATGAATACTCACACCATGCTCACTTTCTCCTGCTTCAATGACCCGTTGGTGAGTATTAAGCCCTTGAAA
>DTVJ01000380.1 GCA_012963565.1 Piscirickettsiaceae bacterium | reverse complement strand
AAAAAACTTTGCTGAGAAGAAAAGACTAAATGAAAACCTTAAGTTTGGTGAAAGGGTCACAACAAATCAGGTGCAATTACGAGACTTCTTTAATGATATGGGTGCATCCATCCCAAAATCAACTTGGCTTAATACTGTTCAATATAAATCAGATAACTCTGTAGAAATTATTGGCTATGCGATTAATGATCAAAACATACTTAGTTATATATCTAATCTTTCTAAGAGTAGCGAAGTTAAAGATGTTGCTTTAAAAACAATGGAATTAAAAACTTTCGATAATGAAACAGTTAACAAGCGTTACGAGGTAAAAGCTTTTAAGTTAGTGGTCAAACTTAAACTGCCACGTAAAAAAGACAAAGATGAGTCCAATATTGAGAGGGATAAGTAATGAAACTAGACTCTTCCTTATTGCAAAAGGTACAAAACCTTATTAAACAGAATATAAAACTACCTTCTAGTCCTAGTATAAACGGTGGATTAAGCGATGATAGTGAGTGGGTTAACCGCAACCTATTGATTGTACTAACACTGGTGATTGTATCTATAGTAGTAATTTTTACAACAATTTATTATCCTTATAAGTCGGAAATAAGTGCACTTGAGAAAAAATATAAAAAAATAGCTGTAATGAGAAGAGAGATTGCTCAAATTAATGGCACACTTGATGTTGAGGATGTTTTATTGCAAGCAAAACGTAGAGAGTACGAAAAAATAACTCGTATTTTTCATTCAGAAAGCGAGTTAGAAGAGCTGTACGAAAGTATTAGTAAATTGGCAATTCGATATGGGTTAAAGGTGGCTGGATTTAGTAGAAAGAAACCGGAAGCCATATACGAAGTAATAATACAAAAAAGCAAAAAGAAAAAGAAAAGAAAAAATCGCAATAGAAAAGTGACGCATTACAAAATGAAAGTAAATATTAATATGTCAGGCAATTATCTGTCATATATGAAATTTAGGAATGGGCTTGCTGAGTTAAGAAAAGCGGTTAATACAGAAGAAGAGATCATTAATATCAATAATGAAGATGGCGGTGGGAATGTAAAAATACACGTTGTGCTTTCTACCTACCGATTACCTTGAGGAGTAATAAATGAAAAAACAAACAATTATCTATTTATCTTTAGCTAGTTTAGTAGCAGTGGCAAGTATTGCTGAAGAATTACCAAATCCTTTTACTCCACATGTATTTATTAAACAAATACAACCATCACCCGTTAGCTCTGGAGATTTGGTGGGAGGCACCCTTGCAACTGGTGAACAAGTATCTGTTCATCCATTAAAAGCATTTGACATATTTCAATACTCTGTAAAGGGGATTATCTTATCAAAAGATAACTCAATTGTTATTGTTAATGCTGGACCAGGAAAGGATTATTTTGTTCGAAAGGGTGATCCGATTGGCAAAAATAGGGCAATAATCAAAGAAGTTTTAAAAGATCGAATTATTCTTATTGAAGATAAAAAAGAAGTAATGATTAAAGTACGTAATACTGAGGAGACGGCTCGTTATGGATATTAATATAAACAAAATAATTGTGTTTTGTATGACAACAGCATTGCTAGTTTCGATTGGCGGATGTGTAAATAATAAAACAGAAGATAAGGCTACTATCCATGCAAAAGAATTTATGCAAAAAAGTGAAAAAGTAGTGCGAGAAACATTAGATATTGGACCGGTGATTAGTAAATCTGTTCAGGTCAGAGACAAAGCTAAAAAACGAATTTTTGTTAGTCGTGAAGAGGTTGCAGATTACACATCAATTAGTAAACAAATTGGTATACAGGATGGTATTTTTAATATAACCATTAATTTAGATGCGGTAGATATACGTGCCGCAATGAAAATGATGTCAGAAATTGTTAATAAAAATATTTTAATAGGTGATGAGGTTTCTGGCTTTGTTTCTATGCAACTTGTTGATGTGCCTTGGAATAAAGCACTAGATGCATTATTAAAGATTAAAGGCTTAGCAATGCATGTGGATCTTGAGGCTAATATTATTAGGGTTCATAAAGGACAAACATTAATCTCTCAAGAGGAATTTGAAAAAGATCGCATTGAAAGAATGAAGCAAAATCTTGCCATGAAAAGGGGGGTTGAGCCATTAGAGACTGAAATTACACGAATTCATTATGCGGATTTACAAACGGTACGTTCTCAAATACTTGAAATGATGCAGGATTTTAATTCAAGTGGACCTGAAAATTCACGTATAAAAATTACTGTAGATGATCGTCAGAAAAGTTTGATTATCAAGGCTCCAAAAAAAGAATTAGATCAAATAGCTGGATTAATTGATAAGATTGATGTTCGTACTAAACAGGTGCTGATAGAGGCATTTATTGTTGAGGCTGGTAAAGACTTTGATAAAAGGCTAGGTGCCCAGCTTAGCTATTATAAAAAACAGGCGGCTGAAGGAAATCCTAGTAGTAACGAGGCTGGCGGTATTCTTACCGGTACTTCAGGACCATTATCACTGAGCACAACCACAGGTCAACTTGCAAATTTACCTATAACTGGAGCCGCAGGAGGAATTGGATTTTTATTTAATACCAGTTCCCATCAACTAAAGTTGGCATTACAGGCCCTTGAAGAGCAAATGGTAAGTAGAACTGTTTCAAATCCAAAGATTTATACCTTGGATACAGAGACAGCTACTATTTCACAGGGTAAAGAACAGCCTTACGATACTCCGACTGGCGATGGAAGCTCTAATACAGATATATCTTTTAAAGAAGCACTGTTAAAGCTTGATGTGACTCCAACCATTGTCGGTGATGGTAATATTATCATTGATATTTCATTACAAAAAGATACTGTTGGAACCGGTACCACGCCACCAATTAACAAAATGGCAATTAAAACTAGACTTTTAGTTGAAGATAAATCTATTGTTGTGATTGGCGGAATCTATGAAGATACCACTAAAAATACTGAAACCAAGGTGCCATTCTTTGGTGATATTCCATTTATCGGCCATCTATTTAAATCTAATGTAGATGATGTTGATAGAGATGAGCTGCTAATCTTCATTTCACCTCATATTATTTAAGATATATTAAAGGTATTATGATTTACTTTTCTGAAGATATTTGTGACAAGATTGCCAATATTTTACTGGCAAAAGGAAGTCTCACATCTGAACAACTTGAATTGGCAAAAAAATCTGCTACTGAGCAACAGTGCTGTCTTGCGGAGATATTAATTGAAAATAAATACATCACTCAAGAAGAGTTGGCTGATGAGATTGCTAAACTATATGGACTTAAAAGAATTAGTTTGCAAAAGGCTGGAGATGTTGAAGACAAAGCCTATTCTCTTTTAAGTGAAGATTTTATTGTAGAGAATCATGTTGTCCCATTCTCTTTGACTAAAGATACTATCAAGGTGGCAATTTCAGACCCTTTAGCATTAAGCGTGATGGGCCATGTCAAAATTATAAGTGGTAGGCATGTCGAGACTTTTGTCGTTACCTTTAAAGAAATTCAATCCATTATCACTCATCATCAGGGTAGCAAATTTGGCTTGACATCAGGGTCAATTACAAACGATGCTGTAGAAGATGAAGAAGAATCTTCTGAGATTATTAGATATGTGAATCAAATTATTGAGCGTGCAATTTTTGAAGGTGCCAGTGATATTCATATTGAGCCTTTCCGTGATAGCTCTAGGTTGCGTTATAGAGTTGATGGTGTTCTTAGTAC
>DTVJ01000379.1 GCA_012963565.1 Piscirickettsiaceae bacterium | reverse complement strand
CTTGATCCTCAAGGTGTAGCTATTGTAGAAGAGCACATTAGCAAACACTGCGAACAGGGTGGTATTTGTCTATTCACCACTCATCAGGATTCTGTTTTACCCAATCAAAAGGTGTTGGCATTATGAACATCTACCTGCAAACTCTTAAGCGTGACTTGCGCGTTGCCATTCGTAATCCATCAAGCGTATTAAATCCGTTATTATTTTTTGTGATTTCAGTGTCATTGTTTCCATTGGCTATCAGCCCGGAGGCGTCTACACTCTCACAAATTGCCGCAGGTATTATTTGGGTAGCTAGTATGCTTGCCGTGCTACTCTCTTTAAATGCACTGTTTCATCACGATTTTGAAAATGGCGTATTAGAGCAAATGGTCATCTCTCATCATTCATTACCACTACTCATCCTCTCAAAAATTACCGCACATTGGATACTAACTGGCATCCCTATTATCTTATTATCACCACTACTGGGGCTATTTTTATTCTTAGATAGTGACGGTATTAAAGTCTTAATGCTTACCCTGTTTTTAGCCACACCGAGTTTGAGCCTTATTGGTGCGATTGGTGCATCTCTAATTGTTGGTATTAAAAATTCAGGCATGCTGTTATCACTACTAATATTACCGCTATACATTCCTATTTTGATTTTTGCATCCAGTGCGGTTTCTCAAGCGCAATTTGGCTTAGAGATTACCGGTCAATTATATTTCTTGGCCACGATTTTAGTAGTGAGCCTGATGGCTACTCCGTTTGTCAGTGCATTAGCACTTAAAATAAGTTTAGAATGACCTTTACTTTACAAAATTCTTAGTTATAATTTCACCCACACGCTGATTTGTCCCGATTGCTAGCGTTGTTACCTTGAGTAACTAAAACAAGCTAAAGTAGGAGTTCTTCTAAAAGAGACCTGCTTTATGGGTTTTTTTAATTTTTAGGAGAAGAACAATGATTTTTACTTCCGAATCTGTTTCTGCCGGTCACCCTGATAAGGTTTGTGACCAAATTTCCGATGCCATTTTAGATGCGGCATTATCTCAAGACAAAAACTCTCGTGTAGCGGTTGAAACCTTAGTAAAAGACAACCATGTAGTACTAGCTGGTGAAATTACCACCGGTGCAAACATTGATTACGACCAAATTGTACGTGACACCATTGTCGGTATTGGCTACGACAAAGAAGAATACGGTTTTAATGGCCACACTTGTGACATTACCCATATGCTGGGTAAACAATCTCAAGACATCGCCATGGGTGTTGATGAATTCAGTGATCATGAACAAGGTGCAGGTGACCAAGGCTTGATGTTTGGTTACGCCTGTAATGCGACCGATGTATTGATGCCAGCACCGATTTTGTTTGCACATCGCTTAGTAGCACGCCAAGCAGAATTGATGAAAAACGGCACATTGCCATGGTTACGGCCTGACGCGAAATCTCAGGTTTCTTGTCATTATGATGGCCATAGAATTGTGAGTATTGATGCAGTGGTTTTATCAACGCAACACGATGAGGACGTTTCTCAAGTAGATTTAAAAGAAGCCATTATGGAGGAGGTAATTAAGCCGATCTTGCCCAGTGAGTGGTTGACTAATGACACTAAATACCATATTAATCCAACCGGTCACTTTGTGATTGGTGGCCCTGTGGGTGATGCGGGCCTTACCGGTCGTAAGATTATTGTTGACACCTATGGCGGTATGGCACGTCATGGCGGTGGTGCATTCTCAGGTAAAGATCCTTCAAAAGTGGATCGTTCTGCCGCTTATGCAACACGCTACGTGGCTAAAAATATCGTCGCTGCTGGCCTAGCTGACAAATGTGAGATTCAAGTCTCTTATGCAATTGGTGTGGCCGAGCCGACCTCAATTAGTGTTAGAACCTTCGGCACAGGTGAAATGAGTGATGAAACCATTGAAGCGTTAGTACGTGAACATTTTGATCTACGACCTAAAGGTCTCATCGCTATGCTGGATCTTAAGAGACCAATCTATCAGCAAACTGCTAGTTATGGACACTTTGGCCGTACAGAAGATGAAATCAGTTGGGAAAAAACCGATCGAGTCCACTTACTAAAATAAAATATCAAAGGTATAATTAACCACTCGCCGAGGAGCGTTGCATTGGGAACTCCCATCAGGCTCGGCAATCAAAACGACGCTCATTTTTATTATGTTTTAAGGAGATAAAAATGAGCAATCCAACAATTAATAATAACGACTTTAAAGTAGCCGATATGGCACTGGCTGATTACGGCCGTAAAGAAGTAGAAATGGCAGAAGCAGAAATGCCAGCACTAATGGCACTACGTGCTAGATATGCAGGGGAACAACCTTTAGCAGGCGCTAAGATTTTGGGTTGTATCCACATGACTATTCAAACTGCAGTGCTAATGGAAACTTTGGTAGATTTAGGCGCCAAAGTACGCTGGTCAAGTTGTAATATTTTCTCAACACAAGACCATGCAGCAGCAGCTATGGTAGCAGCCGATATTCCAACGTTTGCGTGGAAGGGTGAAACTGAAGAAGAATTCCTATGGTGTATCGAGCAAACCATTTTAGAAAATGGCAAACCTTGGGATGCTAATATGGTGCTTGACGATGGTGGTGATCTAACCCAAATGTTGCATGAGAAATATCCAGAAATGCTGGGGGACATTCATGGCATTAGTGAAGAAACCACAACCGGCGTTCACCGTCTACTAGAAATGATGGAAGAAGGCTCACTTAAAGTGCCAGCCATCAATGTTAATGATTCAGTCACCAAATCAAAAAATGATAATAAATATGGTTGTCGTCATTCACTGAATGATGCTATCAAGCGTGGTACTGATATGCTCATGTCTGGTAAAAAAGCTTTAGTAATTGGCTACGGCGATGTGGGTAAAGGCTCAGCACAATCACTACGTCAAGAAGGTATGATTGTTAAGATTAGTGAGATTGATCCAATCTGCGCCATGCAAGCTTGCATGGATGGCTTCGAGATTGTATCACCTTACAACAACGGCATTAACACTGGCACAACTGAGGGTGTTAATAAAGACTTACTAGGCTCAACTGATTTAATCGTTACCACAACGGGTAATATCAATGTTTGTGACAACGCGATGCTTCAAACCCTTAAATCAGGTTCAGTAGTTTGTAATATTGGTCACTTTGATAATGAAATCGATACGCAATATATGCGTGATAATTGGCAATGGGATGAAGTTAAACCTCAAGTACACCGTGTGTTCAGAAGTGATGATTCTAATGATTATCTCATTCTTCTATCTGAAGGTCGCCTAGTTAACCTAGGTAACGCAACTGGACACCCAAGTCGAATTATGGACGGGTCATTTGCTAACCAAGTGCTTGCACAAATGCATTTATTTGACGCGAAATTTGCAGATCTTGCTACTGATGAAAAATCTGCAAACATCACTGTTGAAGTGTTACCTAAAAAGCTAGACGAGGAAGTAGCAGCAGGTATGGTCGGTGGCTTTGGTGGTGTATTAACACAGATGACTGATGTACAAGCCGATTACATCAACGTACCTAAGGATGGCCCATTCAAGCCAGAATCTTACAAATACTAAGATTGTCTTTGGTTAAAATACAAAATGCGGGCTTGTCCCGCATTTTTATCGTGTTTTAAAAAAAATTTTAAATTTTTATTATGAAAGAGCTTATCAATCCTATTTTTCAATCAAAAACAGCCTTTGAACAAGCATTTATTGATGGTTTAGATACGATGCTTGA
>DTVJ01000378.1 GCA_012963565.1 Piscirickettsiaceae bacterium | reverse complement strand
CATTTTCATGCCATCCATTTTCATGCCTGGCATATGCATACCAGACATGGATGCCATTGCAGCTTTCAATTGTTCCTCATCTTCTGCAGGTATTTCAAAGATAGAGTGGTCTACCTCTTCGTTATCTTCGACATTATTCGCACTCGGCATTACACCATCAGCTTCAAATTTTACCAACTGACTAACTGCTGGAGGTAATTGAGTCTCTGGACCAACACCGTAAGTAGCTAGATAAATAACAACACTGCCGCCAAATAACCCTAACAATAAAAAAAATCTAATCATTTTATTTCTCCCTTCATTCTGCTGGAGTTGCGGAATCAATAGATGCATCGTATTTCACTGGCCACGGTTCATCCGCTGCAGCTTCACCACGTTTAGCACTCCAAGCAAAGTTAAAGATAAACACCAAGAATCCAGTACCGATAAGGTAACCCGCTATGGTAATAAAAAATTGCGAAAACTTCCAATCTGGAATAGCTAAATAATCATATACCCAGCGTGGGAAATAGGCATATCCTGCGTAGAACATCATTGTTACTTTAGTAAAGATTCCTACCTGCCATAGCCAAAAATGAGTATTAGCCAACCCTTGATGATACATCCTCCCAGTGAAATAAGGATAAAGGTAATAAATTGACCCAACCATCATCTGGGCTACAAAACCTAAGAACATGGCGTGGAAGTGTCCCGGAATCCAATAGGTGTTGTGAATAAAATCTGCATCAATTGAAATTTGTGCATTTAAATAAGCAGTTGCACCGCCATAGATTAAAAATGCAATTGCGGCAATCAAAAACTTAAACGGGATAGCACGTTTAGCCGAGGTCGGAATTACGCCACCCCAAAGTGTTGCGATCCAATTAAACACATGCATGATACTAGGGATAAATACAAATAGCGTTATAATCTGAACCATGCGCTCATACCAACCTGAAATTGTAAAGGCTGTCTGAAAGTGATGTGGGCCAATCGGCATAGCAAAAATCATCAATAATATAAATGCAATTACACCAGACCAATGACTCCAAATTGGTCGACCTAGAAAACGTGGTAATAGAGTGTAGAGTACTGCAAGTGCTGGAATGAATGGTAAGTAGACAGCTGGATGACCATAAGTCCAAAATACATAAAGAAATGTCATAACACTGCCGCCACGAGCTGGGTCAAAATAAGCAACATCAGCCCATTGTGACCAATCTGATAGCAGACCATAGCCAATAAAACCTAATGGAAATGTAGAAACAACTAGCAACGCTCCGACTGTTAAACTACCCCAGCCCATCAATGGTAACTTACCCCAACCGACTTTGGTGGCTCCAGAAAAAGCATTTTTAAGTAATACCAATCCTGCTAAAAACTCAGAAATGGCTACTAGGATAATGGCAACATAGCCCATCCAAAGTAAGTCGTCGCCAACTCGTAGAGACATGGGCGCATAGAATGTCCAAGTAAAATCAGGCCGGCCGATAATCAGGAAAATTGCTGCCGCAACTATTGTCCAATAACTAGCCTGCGCAGCCCATGACCATAGCAAACGTTCAGTGCCTAAAACTTTAGGAATCATATAATAAGTAATCGATAGAGTCATTGGAATTAAAAAACCAAATACCATGAACAGGCCGTGCAATGTCATCAGGGTTATGTAGACTCGTGCACCCAAAATTTGCACATCTGGCAGCATCAGTTCAGTGCGGAATATCATGGCAAAACTACCGCCAATTGCTAGCATAATTAAGGACGTCAACACACCTTTAATGGCGATATGTCTGTAATCGTTTGAAAATAGAAAATCATTCAGAGTCATCTTACCAATGATATCCTTTGGCTTCCAATGTAGCGCTGTACCAGTTCGTATTACATTATCTTCATGCGCCATTATGAGCCCCCTCAACTTTTATAGCTGTTTCTTTGTTTTTATGTTCATCGTCTTTATCACCTTCAACAACTAACCAAGCTTTCATCTGAGTGTGCCCAACACCACAATAATTTACGCATTGAATCAAGTATTTACCCGGCTTATCTGGTGCTTTAATCCAAACTTGGCGCATTTCGTCTGGATCGATTTCGGCAGTAATTGAGGCTACTGGAATATTGAAACCATGAATTACATCATTACTAAGGATTTTAAATAGAATTTTTTCGCCAGGCTTGACAACGGCAACACTGCGACTAATCTTATTTTCGTCTGTGATAAAGGCAAAGCCCCACTGAAAAGCAACCACGGTTAGAGTACGATCAAAAAAACTATCATCCTGAGTTACCTTAGTGCTAGAAACACTTTGCTCTGTGCTCATTTTATTCTGATAAGCAGTATAGGTTTTGGTGCTGTTCCAGTCCGCATACCAGACTATAACTAATAACACAGCAATAAATATGAACTCCATGCTGTATTTGACCCGCCAGCGCGCCGGCAGAAATATTGCAGTAGCCAACCCTGCCAATCCAAGAATTGTCAGTGCGATGGTAATTGCCATCAGCGTTGTTTGACCCCCTGCCAGACTTAGTGCTTCTTCCATCCTGTTATCCTCCCCTTTTTTTTGGTTAACAGACTTTCATTCCGCCGTATCAGGATTCTATAATCATCACAACAGAGTGAAATTTTATAATTTTAAATGGATTTTTTTGAACGATAATAACATCAAGTCAACACTGATGCAACCATGTCTACCTTGATAGTTATTGAAAATTCTCTGAAGAAATAACTAACTTACCGATCATATCACCCTTTCCAATCGTTGCGTGGGCTTTGGTAATATTCTCCACATTAACTGGACTAAAACGACACGTTGAGGTGGTCATAATCTTGTCGTTATCAACTAAAGAAGAAATCTCATTCAAGATTTCGTGTTGTTTGATCATGTCATCAGTTTCAAACATTGAACGTGTAAACATCATCTCCCAAACTAAAGTAATGCTTTTAGCTTTTAATAAGTTAATATCATAGTCTTTACCCGCGTTTGCCAGTAAACAAATAGTACCTTGTGGTGCAATCAACTCAGACATGGTTTCGAAATATTGATCCGGATTACCCATACACAAAATAAAATCAGGTGCAGCTAAGTTGTTGTTGTTAAATTGTTGTGGCAAATTATTATGGTCTAATACGGTATCAGCACCCATGCGCTCACACCATTTTCTAGATTGATCTCTGGATGCTGTAGCAATTACATTCAACTTAGCAACTTTCTTAGACAATTGTATTGCCATCGAGCCTACGCCACCAGCAGCGCCAATCAATAAAATGGTTTTACCTTTGTCTTGTGGGCCAATTTTTAAACGATGAAATAAAGATTCCCAAGCGGCAATACTGGTCAATGGCAAGGCTGCAGCTTGATCAAAACTTAATGAGCTTGGCTTGGTGCCAACAATACGTTCATCTACTAATTGATGCGTGGCATTAGAGCCATCACGAGTCATATCGCCAGCGTAAAACACTTCATCACCCGCTTTAAAGAGTGAGGCTTTGTCACCCACTTTACGTACTATACCGCAAGCATCAAATCCAAGAATAACTGGCACTTCTTGTTTGCCAGTAATGGTTTGCTTTATCTTAGTATCAATAGGATTCATTGAGATCGCGTGAATCTCAACCAATAGATCATGTCCCGATGGACTGTTCAGCTCTTTTTCAAATTTGACGAATTCGATGCCATTAAATCCAATTGCTTGCATACAATGTTCTATTTACGAGTATTTTTCTCAATGCGCAACATAACTAACATCATAACAAACATGATGAAAATCCCTAATGCTCCAAACGTCATACCTAAGGCAATATAGCCTATCGTTTGTTCTGTTTTTAGGTTGCCCATTTTTAATAGATTATTTTTATTTTGGTTGTTAACTTGAGTAGCAAATTCTTTATGATGCCATTTAATAAACTCATCAACATTAATCTCAGCACCGCCCACATTAACCATTTGTTGAATTAGTTTTGAAAGTGAATTAGCGTAAGCTAGTTGTAATTCTTGAGAATATGGATTGGCTTTAATTTTGACTAAAATCTTAACTTTTTGGGCAAGATCAACCTTATCAATTACATTATCTGGTAGCTGTTCTAGACTCTCTACAATAGCATCTATATGGGTATCAAACGCTTTGTTGATTTTATCTTGACCCTCATCCTGACTTATTTTTGATGATGGGATCTTGTTAATGCTTTCTTGCTGAGCACTAATTGGATTTTGATACTTAGCGAAGTCAATCACAGGTGCATCAATTTTATCGCTTGCCTTAGTGTTGATTTTCTCAAAACTCACATAGCCAAGTACAATCACTGCCACAAATGAAACTGTGGCAAAAAATAGGCCAATACGCTGAGCAATCATAAAAAAGTTTTTCTCAATTAATCTCAACATGTTTACTATCCTTTATTATTCATATGATTAAAAATGTCATCCATCTTATTGGCCAACTCAGCATCTAATTGAGTGACACAACCTTCGCTATGGGTCATTAAATCAACGACAACCGTTTTGTAAACATTTGACCATTCAGGATGGTGATCCATCTTCTCGGCCACGATGGCAACTTGCGACATAAAACCGAATGCTTGAACAAAATTATCCAATACAAACTCTCGATGGAGTTTTCCATCAATCATTGTCCAATCTTGTAATTTAGTCAGCGCTTGCTGATCAAGTTGAGTATTCATAGCTTATCCTTTTAAAATGTCTCTTGCACCTAGTGAAATTAGCTCATTGGCCAATTCTACACCTAGTGCTTCTGACTCGGCAACATTGCCAAAAACTTGGCGTTTTAAGATCACACCAGAATCTACATTACCGACCAAGCCGGTTATAGTAATTTGATCATTATCAATCGTTGAAAAACCTGCAACAGGTGATGAGCAGCCACCTTCAAGCCGTGCATTCATAGCGCGCTCAGCGCTGACTCTATACGTGGTTTCAATGTCAATCAGTGGTGCGATCAAGTCTAATATTTCTGTATCATTTTCACGAATTTCAATACCAACTGCACCTTGCCCAACTGCTGGCAGACTTTGATCTTCAGGAATTTGTTGCTTAATTCGGTCTTCAAACCCAAGACGAATCAGTCCGGCACAAGCCAAAATAATCGCGTCATATTCACCGTCATCCAATTTCTTCAGTCGAGTATTAACATTACCACGTAAGTCTAGGATTTCTATATCAGGGCGAATGGCTTTAAGTTGCACAATACGACGCATGGAACAAGTGCCCACTGTGGCGCCCTGTGGTAAGTCATTAATACTATCAAAATGGTTAGACACAAACGCATCAAAAGGATTTTCACGCTTTAAAATAGCACCAAGTTCAAATCCTGGTGGTATTTCATAAGGCACATCTTTCATGGAATGAACGGCAATATCGGCTTCACCCGCTAACATTCCTTGCTCTAACTCTTTAATAAACAAACCTTTACCACCAATTTTCGACAGGGGTGAATGGAGTATTTGATCGCCTTGAGTGGTCATTTTTACCAACTCAATATTCAAACTAGGGTGATGTGCTTCTAATCGGGCTTTAACATGCTCCGCTTGCCACAATGCCAGAGGACTTTTACGCGTTGCAATTTTTAAGGTTTTATTCATACTTTGTATTAAAATGAGACAAATGATTCGATACGGTTTACTATTATTATTACTGTTTTCCAATTTCAGTGCAGCTGAAGAATTAACCCTGCCAGTCGCAAAAGACTTCTTGATGGACTCTCAAAAAGTTTGGAAACAAAAAACACCTATTTTAATAATGTTTTCTATCCCTGACTGTGGATATTGTAAAAAAATCAAAGAAGATGTCTTAAGTCCAATGGCTGAAATGCCAGAATACCAAAAAAAGATTATTATTCGCCATATTGATGCGCAAAGCTTTGATGAAATCAATAACTTTTATAATGAAGAAGTCTCTCATAATGAGTTTGCCTTTAAGTACGCGGTTAACTTTTTCCCAACCGTGATTCTAGTTGACAATTATGGCGCAACACTGGGTAAAATCGTAGGCGTACCCAGTGATGAGTATTATTGGACTGACCTAGACGAGGTGATTGAAAAATCAATCAAAAAATTACATCAACGAATGAATGCTGAATTATGACTATGAAAACTAACCAATCTTGGGGTGGACGCTTTAACGAACCAACTGATGCATTCGTGAAAATTTTTGGCGCCTCGGTATTCTTCGATAAGATCTTGGCGCCTTATGATATTCAAGGATCGATTGCGCACGCTACTATGCTGAATGAAGTAGGTGTACTCACAGTTGAAGAAAAAGAGAGTATTGTTAAAGGGCTTAATCAAATCCTCGATGAAATCAACTCTGGTGAATTCGAATGGTCTGTTGCTCTAGAAGATGTACATATGAATGTAGAGTCACGTCTAACTGCAATTTGTGGCAATGCTGGCAAAAAACTACATACGGGTCGTTCTCGTAATGACCAAGTAGCGACTGACATACGTCTTTATCTACGTGATCAAGTAGATGTAATTACTAAAGAGGTAAAGCGCCTACAATTAGCACTAGTCGACTTAGCCGAAAAAGAAGCAAGCACCATTATGCCCGGCTTTACTCACTTACAAGCCGCACAGCCTGTCAGCTTTGGCCATCATATGATGGCTTATTTTGAAATGCTAACGCGTGATGCTGAGCGTCTATCAGATTGTCGTAAACGTATTAATGCTATGCCACTTGGTTCAGCAGCATTAGCTGGCACGACCTATTCGATTGATCGCAAGCGTACAGCTGAATTATTGGGCTTTGATCGTATTTGCACTAACTCTCTAGATGGTGTTAGTGATCGAGATTTTGCGATTGAGTTTTTATCAGCAGCGAGTCTCATCATGATGCATCTATCACGTTTTTCCGAAGAGTTGATTCTTTGGTCAAGTGCACAATTTGATTTTATCGAACTGCCAGATAGCTTTTGCACTGGTTCATCAATTATGCCGCAAAAGAAAAACCCTGATGTGCCAGAATTGGTACGTGGAAAAACTGGACGTGTGTATGGCAACCTAACTTCATTATTAACAATTATGAAGGGACAACCACTCGCTTACAATAAAGACAATCAAGAAGACAAAGAACCACTGTTTGATACGGTTGATACGCTCAAGGCTTGCTTACGTGTATTTGCAGATATGGTACCAACCATTGAGGCTAAACGTGACAACATGTATAACTCCACCAAAAAAGGTTATACCACGGCTACGGATTTAGCTGATTATCTAGTAAAGAAAGGCTTGCCATTTCGAGATGCTCATGAAGTGGTGGGGCAGTCTGTATCCTATGGCATTGAACATCAAAAAGATCTAAGCGAACTGAGTTTAGAAGAATTACAAGCCTTTGATGATCGTATTGAAAATGACGTATTTGATGTGCTTTCTTTAGAAGGCTCGCTTTGTGCGCGTGATCATCTAGGCGCCACTTCACCTAATCAAGTTAAACAAGCAATTAAGGCGGCACGAAAAACACTCAAATAATGAAAATTATTTTTGCAGGCACACCTGATTTTTCGGTTAGTGTTTTAGACGCATTGATGAATACTGAACATAAGATAGTTGGCGTCTATTGCCAGCCTGATCGCCCTAAAGGTCGTGGTCGGGTTTTAACCGCCTGCCCTATTAAAGAGTATGCCACTAAACACAATCTAGATGTCTACCAACCCAATAGTCTCAAAGATGTTGAGGAACAAGCACAGCTTTCGAGCCTTAATGCTGATGTAATGATAGTGGTAGCCTATGGCCAGTTGTTACCTCAAGCAGTGTTAGAAACGCCAAAATATGGCTGTCTAAATATCCATGCCTCATTACTACCACGCTGGCGTGGTGCAGCCCCTATTCAACGTGCAATCTTGTCCGGTGACGATGAAACTGGTGTGGGCATTATGCAGATGAACGAAGGTCTGGACACCGGTGATATTTTATTAGAGAAAAAATGTACTATTACTGATACAGATACAGCCCAATCATTACACGATAAACTGTCCATTCTTGGCTCACAAGCAATTGTTGAGGCTATAAACAAGATAGATAACTTATCAGCCACTGTTCAAGATAATTCTGGCATTACTTATGCTAAAAAACTTTCTAAAGAAGAGGCTTGGATTGATTGGAATCAAGGCTCTGTACAGATCAATCAACAAATACGTGCTTTTAATCCCTATCCCATTGCTCAAGCTAATGCATCAAGTGATAAATTTGATTCTAAAGTATTGCGTATTTTACAAGCGTCAACTATTAATCAGACTCATGAGTACGTACCTGGCGAAGTTATTCAGTGCGCCAAGGGTATTTGCCATGTAGCAACAGGTAATGGAATTTTAAGCTTGGAGCAAGTTCAACTGGCTGGTAAAAAAGCAGTCACCATTAAAGACTTTACTAACGCTTATAACTTGATAAAACTCAGCTGACGCCACGCCTCATAAGCCACAATTGATACGCAATTAGACAAATTCAAACTACGAGAACCTATTTGCATTGGCAAGGTAATACCTTCATATTGATCTAGTATTTCTTGTGGCAAGCCTCGTGTTTCTGGGCCGAATAAAAATGAATCGCCAGATTGATAATTTACTTCAGCGTAGTTTTTTGATACTTTAGAGCTCACTGCGAATAAACGTGAGGGTTTTGCCTTGTTTATATAATCATCAAAATCATCATATTCAAATACATTGGCTAATTCTTTATAGTCAAGCCCTGCTCTTCTCAGTCTTTTATCGGTAATCTCAAACCCATAAGGTTTGATTAAATGCAAACATGCACCCATATTAGCTGATAAGCGAATTAAGCTACCAGTGTTGTTGGGAATCTCTGGCTCAAACAATACCAAATTTAACATAACATTTTATCAACATACTTGAAATGTTGTAATCATCCCATAGATATAAGTTAACTTAATAAAAAACACAAAAGTAAATTGATGGATATTAATAAATTAACTTCACAATTTCAGCAAGACTTAAGCGCTGCGCAATCAATTGCGATTCAACATGATCATAGTGTGATTGAGCCGATTCATGTATTACAAACCATGATTCAAAATGATGGAAGTAGTGTTAGAAACCTACTGCTACAAACCAAAGTAGATTTGGTTAAAGTCAAGCAAAAATTAGACCAAGCCATTGATACTTTGGCTAAAGTGAGCAGCCCTACCGGTGAAGTTAATATTTCACAAAATTTATTACGATTATTAAACCAAACTGATAAGTTGGCTGCAGATAGAAATGACACTTATTTATCAACTGAACTGTTCCTATTGGCAATCATTGAAAGCAATGACACAGCCAGTAAAATTTTAAAAGACTGTGGTGCTAATAAACAAAACTTAAGCACTGCAATTAAGACCCTTAGAGGAGGTGAAAGCGTGATTGATCAAAATGCAGAAACTCAAAGAGATGCACTTAATAAATACACACAAGATTTGACTCAGTTAGCAATCGATGGAAAACTCGATCCAGTAATTGGTCGCGATGGTGAGATTCGTCGTGTCATTCAAGTGTTGCAACGCCGCACTAAAAACAACCCGGTACTGATTGGTGAGCCAGGTGTTGGTAAAACTGCTATTGCCGAAGGTTTGGCACAACGCATTATTAACAGCGAAGTGCCCGAAGGTATGAAAAGTAAACGGGTTTTATCGCTAGATATGGCGTCACTGGTTGCCGGTGCAAAATATCGTGGTGAGTTTGAAGAGCGCTTAAAAGCCGTATTGAAAGAACTAGAATCTGAGCAAGGTCAAGTTATCTTGTTTATTGATGAATTGCACACTATGGTTGGTGCGGGAAAATCTGATGGTGCAATGGATGCAGGAAATATGTTAAAGCCAGCACTAGCTCGTGGTGATCTTCATTGTATGGGCGCCACAACGCTAGATGAATACCGTGAATATATTGAAAAAGATTCAGCGCTTGAGCGCCGATTCCAGAAGGTATTAGTAGATGAACCGACTGAAGAAGATACCATTGCCATCCTACGGGGACTGAAGGAGCGCTACGAGGTTCATCATGGTGTAGAAATTACCGACCCCGCTATTATTGCTGCTACTACGTATTCCCAGCGTTATATTACTGACAGACAGTTACCCGATAAAGCGATTGATTTGATTGATGAGGCTGCCTCACAAATTCGCATGGAAATCGATTCTAAACCTGAGTCTATGGATAAACTTGATCGCAAACTGGTACAACTCAAGATTGAGCGCATGGCACTCAAAAAGGAAAAAGACAAAGCTTCTAAGGAACGCTTTAAAGAGCTAGAAATTCACATTAAAAAACTAGAAAAAGAATATGCTGATCTTGAGGAAGTCTGGAAAAAAGAAAAATCCATAGTCCAAGGCGCGCATCACTTGAAAGAAGAATTAGAGCAAGCAAAATCTGCACTTGAGACGGCACATCGTAACAATGATCTAGCGAAGATGAGTGAACTCCAATACGGCATTATTCCTGAATTAGAACAGAAGATTTCACAAGCAGAGAGTGTTGATGTTAATGATATGACTCTCTTGAAAAATAAAGTAACCGAAGATGAGATCGCCCACATTGTTGCGCGTTGGACTGGTATTCCTGTTGACAAGATGATGGAAGGTGAAAAAGACAAACTGCTGGAGATGGAATCTATTATTCATAAACGATTAGTTGGTCAAGACAAGGCTGTTAAGGTGATTTCTGATGCAGTGCGTCGTTCACGCGCGGGTTTATCTGATCCAAATCGTCCGGATGGCTCGTTCCTATTTATGGGCCCTACAGGTGTGGGTAAAACCGAGCTAACTAAAGCATTAGCAGATTTCTTGTTTGATACTGATCAGGCCATCGTACGTTTAGACATGAGTGAGTTTATGGAAAAACACTCAGTAGCAAGAATGATTGGTGCACCTCCAGGATATGTGGGTTACGAACAAGGTGGTGTACTCACCGAAGCCGTGCGTCGCAAACCCTACTCTATTATCTTATTAGATGAGATTGAAAAAGCGCATCCTGATGTGTTTAATATCTTATTGCAAGTGCTTGATGATGGTCGCCTAACGGATGGTCAAGGTCGAACCGTTGATTTTAAAAACACGGTGATTGTTATGACCTCTAACCTTGGTTCGCACTTGATACAAGAAAATCCAGGTAAGGATATGCAGACAGAATTAATCAAGCTGGTAAGTGACCACTTTAGACCAGAGTTTGTCAATCGTATTGATGAAATTGTGGTATTTGATAATCTTGAAAAAGATCAAATTAGGGGGATTGCAGCTATTCAGATTGAAATTTTAAAATCACGTTTGTCAAATTTAGATCTTAATTTAGAACTCAGTGATAATGCTATGCAGATGATTGTAGATAGAGGTTACGACCCTGTGTTTGGTGCAAGGCCACTTAAACGTATCATACAACAACTATTAGAGAACCCGTTGTCACAAAATATCCTTTCAGGTGATTTCTTACCAGGCTCAACAATCCATGCTGATGTAAAAGACGACCAAATCGTTTTTTCTTAAACTTAGTGTCTACCTATTGTCCATAGAGATTGATATAATCAGGCTCTATGGATGACTATTTAAAAATTGCAAGAAACGGTCTTTGGAATAATAACCAAGCTTTAGTTGCGCTCTTAGGCTTGTGTCCGCTACTTGCAGTAACCAACAATATTGTTAATGCGATTGGCTTAGGTATAGCTACCACCTTTGTATTGGTTGCTTCTAATACCAGTGTTTCAATCTTCAGAAATCAAATTAGCAAAGAGGTTCGTATTCCAATCTTTGTACTTTTGATTGCCTCTTTTGTTACCATTGTTGAGCTGATTATGCAGTCATATTTCTACGACCTTTATTTAATCTTGGGAATTTTTGTTCCCCTGATTGTTACCAATTGCGCTATCTTAGGTCGCGCTGAAGCCTTTGCCAGTAAAAATACTTGGGATAAGTCGGCACTAGATGGATTGATGATGGGTATTGGTTTTTCTATTATATTAATTGTCCTAGGTGGAATGCGAGAACTCATCGGTAATGGCACCTTGTTTGATCAATCAGCCTTATTACTCGGTAGTTTGGGTGATACACTCAGTGTTACCGTCTTTGAAGATTATCAAGGCACCTTATTGGCGATTCTGCCACCAGGCGCATTTATCGGCTTAGGCTTAATTGTTGCTGTTAAAAATTTTATTGATTTGAAGGCAGTCGAGACATCAAAATCGGTTATAACTAGTGAAAGTACTGCAGCAACTCTTAGTAACTCATAAAAAGGAGAAAACATGAAAAAATCTATTATTTTATTATTAAGTTTTTTTGCACTTGGTGCAAATGCAGAAGGCGAAAAAACTAAGGCCGTGTACATTTCACCAGGTGTGATCTCTGTTGATATAATTCACAATGGTGAGGTTGTTAAATTACAAAGAGTTCAAGATAGAGACAACGAACTATCTGGTTTTTATCAAAAAACCACTCGTGGAAAGATTCAGCCCATGCATCCATTTACACCACACGCTGTAGAAACTATCGGTGAGCTCGATGTAATTGATTACGTTAAGAAAAAATCAGCCGGTGATGATGATATTGTGGTGATTGATACGCGTACACCAAACTGGCCAGTGATTACGGGTGGTATTCCAACAGCGATTAATATCCCTTACACAGATTTTAAGAAGAAAGAAAAAGCATTGGAAATCATGGAAGACAAACTAGGTGTACAAGTGGACGATACTTGGAACTTTACTTATGCCAAGACACTGGTGATGTATTGTAATGGTGTTTGGTGCGGTCAAACACCAGCAGCCATTAAAGCACTGTTAGGTTATGGCTACCCTGCTGCTAAAATCAAATACTATCGTGGCGGTATGAATTCTTGGAAGTCTCTAGGCTTAAAAACTGTTAATTTATAGCGCTTGAATACTGTTAATGATTACCTCAAAAGTGGTGCAATTGACATTGCGCCACTTTTATCATTGGCGCTTAACAAAACCACTACAGAGCTTTACACACAAGTTGGCTATCAATTAAGCACTGAAGAAACCAATCAACTAGAAAAGCTTATTAAACAAAGAGAGCAAGGTGTGCCTTTTTCATATCTGAGTGGCACAAAAGGCTTTTACCATCTTGACTTCAAAGTAACCTCTGATACCCTCATTCCTAGACCCGAGACTGAACTTATTATTGATATCGCGCTTGACTTGCTCGACAAGCAAAAAAGCTATGACATTGTAGATCTTGGCACTGGTAGCGGCATTATTGCAGTCACTTTAGCTGACAAATGCCCGAAATGGAATTTAACGGCGACTGACTACTCTTACGCTGCCCTTGGAGTTGCCAAAACTAACGCAACAACCAATATAAATTTTCAACAAGGCAGATGGTTTGATGCCACTCCCAATCAAACCTTTGATTTAGTCATCTCTAACCCGCCTTATATTGAAGAAAATGACCCTTATTTGGATGACTTAAGCTATGAGCCACAAACGGCACTGGTGTCGGGTAAAGATGGTCTAGACGATATTCGAATCATTGTTAATAATGCGCCAAAACATCTAAATCAAGATGGTTATTTACTCTTAGAACACGGTTACAATCAGCAAGATAAAATTGAAGAATTATTAAGCTATCGATTTCACAACATTCAAAGATTCAAAGATTTCAATGGTCAAGATCGTGCCATTCTAGCGCAAATAAAATAAAAGTGAAGTCGGTCTGTAAGCCGGGTTCTGTAATAGATAGTCATTCATCTACGAATTTTGTCACCAAAACTCTTTAGCACTCTACCCGATGGCTTATACGAGCAGTATCGTTGCCATCCTATTTGAGCTTGCTCCAAGTGGGGTTTACCTTGCCACGTTTGTCACCAAACGCGCGGTGCGCTCTTACCGCACCTTCTCACCTTTTCCCATAAATGGGTAGTCTAAATCTCTGCAGCACTTTCCGTTATGTCACCATACCTAGCTGTTAGCTAGCACTTTGCTCTATGGAGCCCGGACTTTCCTCTCGACGCGAACGCCCAGCGACTATCCGACCAACTTCAGGACTAATTATACTTTAGTAGAGACGACTTGAATGTTTTGAAAAATACTATGAATATTATGTCCTTCACTATCCACTGCAACGGTGACTGGCATGTCTTTTACCTCAAGCTCATAAATGGCTTCCATGCCCATATCTTCAAAAGCAAGTTTTTTTGCCTTCTTGATAGATTTAGAAATCAGATAAGCAGCGCCGCCCACAGCAATAAGATAACTGGCTTTGTGTTTTTTAATACTTTGAGTGGTTGCC
>DTVJ01000377.1:1728-3781 GCA_012963565.1 Piscirickettsiaceae bacterium | reverse complement strand
GGTATTGATGATGCAGTAGAGTTTGCTAACCTGGCTGCAGGTATTGTCGTGGGAAAAATTGGTAGTGCCACTGCAACTTTAAATGAAATTCTTGAATACGAATCAAGCCTTAACAAATCAACCAGTGATGAGCATATTAAAACGCTGGCTGAGATTGCCGCGTTAAGTCAGGAATTAAAAGCAAGAGATAAAAAAATTATCTTTACTAATGGTTGTTTTGATATATTACACGCAGGGCATGTGCGCTATCTAGAAACCGCAAAGAGTTATGGTGATGTATTGATATTAGGACTTAATTCTGACCGATCAGTCACTGCATTAAAGGGTGAGGGTCGCCCTATTAATACACAAATGGACAGAGCCTACATATTGGCTGCTCTTGAGGCAGTTGATTATGTAGTGGTGTTCGATGAAGACACACCATATGATTTAATTAAAGCTGTTAAACCGCATGTTTTGGTTAAAGGTGGTGACTACGAAGGCAAAGAAGTTGTTGGTCAAGATATTGCTGATGAACTAAAATTAGTGCAATTTGTTGACGGTAAAAGTACCACAAGAACCATTGAGAAAATCCAACAGGGGAATTAATTATGCGCTCAATCATCGAATCTGAATTTAGTGAACATTTAAAAACAGCTCAAGCAACGCTAGAATACATTGCCGCCCCACTTGAGATTGCGGCAAATTTATGTATAGACACCCTAAAAAATGGCGGAAAGATTTTAATATTTGGCAATGGTGGTAGCGCAGCTGATGCGCAGCACATTGCTGCAGAATTGGTTGGGCGATATAAAGTTGAACGCAAGGGCTTGCCAGCCATTGCTCTAACTACTGACACCTCAGCACTTACTTCAATTGGCAATGATTATGGCTACGCCCGTGTGTTCGATCGCCAAGTTGAAGCGTTAGCGAACAAGGGCGATGTGGCAATTGGTATTAGCACTGGCGGTAGTAGTGATAATGTCATTAGTGCGCTAAAGCTAGCAAAAGGAATGGGGTGCAAAACTATAGGCTTTAGTGGTAGAGATGGCGGTGAAATGAATGATGTTTGTAATGTGAACTTAGTTGTACCTGCTGAGGATACACCGCGCATTCAAGAAATGCATATTGTGATTGGCCATACAATTTGTCATCTAATAGATCAAGCTTTTAGTGACTCAACACAAACTTAAGAGTTAATTATTATCTACACCGAACATTCAAGATTTTCATCAACTTTCCACGTGCATTAAATCATTGATATCGCTCTGTGGTTTATAGCCATGAACCGCTTCGATTAATAATTCACGAACATCTTTAAAATTTTGCTCTTCAACTGCAGCTTTAAGTTTATTCAAAATAATTGTCAACTCAGGCCAAGACAGCATTTCTTCTTTGGATCTTAGGATTAGTTCATGCTCTGTTGCTGATGCCTCATCACCAATTAACAACTCTTCATAAAGCTTTTCACCTGGTCTTAATCCGGTAAATAAGATCTCAATATCACCATTAGGATTATCCCCATCCTTAACCTCTAACCCACTAAGATGTATCATTTTTTTTGCCAAATCCAGAATTTTAACTGGAGCCCCCATGTCTAATAGAAAAACATCTCCTCCCTTGCTCATTGAACCCGCCTGAATAACCAACTGTGCGGCTTCTGGTATGGTCATAAAATAACGAATAATTTCTCGATCTGTAACCGTAACTGGTCCACCATTTTTAATTTGTTTTTTAAACAAAGGAATGACAGAACCACTAGAATCTAGGACATTACCAAAACGCACCATTGAAAAATTAGTTGCTTTATCTTTGCCGTGATTTTTTTGTGAAAGCGCTTGTAAAACCATCTCTGCCAACCTTTTGGTCGCGCCCATGGTATTAGTTGGACGCACAGCTTTATCAGTAGAAATTAAAACAAACGTCTCTACATTGGATAAGGACGCTGCTTCAGCACAAGATAGTGTGCCAAAAATATTATTATTTACTCCTGAAAAACTATTCAACTCAATCATAGGCACGTGCTTATACGCAGCCGCATGATATATAGTTTTAACAGAAAATTTACGGCAAA
>DTVJ01000377.1:0-1628 GCA_012963565.1 Piscirickettsiaceae bacterium | reverse complement strand
ACCTCTTCAATATTCATCGAAATTATTAACTGATCAAGCTCACTAGACGAATATACCTTCATCCCCATGATCTGATGATTAGATAAAGTAGGCTCATCATCAATAAAAGCAATTGGCTTTAATTCTTGACTATAAGACAGCGCTGTTGCTAACTGTATACCAGCCGATCCAGCGCCATAAACCAAAACATTTTTACGTCCATCAGATGTGCCGGTGATGTGTGATTTTTTCTCAGAAAAATACCACCTACCGACAATTCTAGAGCCACCAATCAACAGCATGGCCAACATCCAATTAATCAATATAACCGAACGCGGTACATTTTGCACGCCAGACAGTAATACAATAACCCCCCACACCAAAGCGTATAACGACACCGCTTGAACAATGACCCAAAGCGCTTTAAACCCAATATAACGGACAATTGCCCTATATAAACCGAATTTAATAAAAATAGGGGTGGCAATTAAAGGCGCTAAAAAGATTAAATACAATAAATCACCTTGTGGCCAAAACCATTCTCCTAATCGCATTGAAAACGCACTAATCAATATTGCTACTATTAACAACACATCAACAGATAGCATAATCAATCGTTTAACAATTCTAGATAAGGAAAGGAACCAATTAATTAAGCCTAAATTCATGTTTAATACTGGTAGTTATTTTTTAATTAATGAGAAATTCCGTCTTTTTTAATAACCTTGAGAAAGGTTAGCCATAATATTTTTAAATCAAATAAAAAAGATTGTCTTTGTAAATATTCAGCATCCATTTTAACCTTTTCAGGAATAGGCAATTCATCTCTTCCATTAATTTGAGCCCAACCTGTTAAACCTGGTGAAATCTTATCAACACCCTGGACTAATCTTAATTTTATTAGATCGTCCTGATTAAACAAGGCCGGTCTAGGTCCAACAAAACTCATATCCCCTTTTAAAATACTCCACAATTGAGGAAATTCATCTAAACTATATTTCCTTAAAAAATTTCCAATAGGGGTCAAATTACTCTGAGGATTATCTAAAAGATGTGTTGCTAGTACAGGCGTATCAGCCAGCATACTCCTAAACTTTGGCATTTTAAAAACTATATTGTTCTTACCTACTCTGTCAGACCAATACAAAACCTCTCCTTCTGAGGTAACCTTTACCACAATTGCAATTAAAACCATTGGTATCAACAATATCAACAACAAAATGACAGAGAATACAACATCAAACAATCTTTTCATTATTCACAATATTATTAATCCAAAATTCAAAATACAACCTTGCACTGGCTAATAATACCTGATTGTATTAAGTCTATTAATGGTAAAAGTAACACTAAGGATACTGAACAAAATTCTTGACTAATTATCCAACAAGATTAACCTACATAAATTTGAAAAAATGTAACTTTGATATAATATAAAACCCGATGTCACCATTAAAAAATATTCACATAAGTAAACCCTCATTCATCATTTTAATTATCAGCTACCTGATAATTATCATTGGTACTGGGATAATCAGCGAAAGTGAAATTCATTCCTACATATTTTCCATTCTAGTCGTTATTATGGGCACTCTTATCTCATGGTATCTGGGTGGAATAAAAGCTGCTCAATACACCTCAATATTTGG
>DTVJ01000376.1 GCA_012963565.1 Piscirickettsiaceae bacterium | reverse complement strand
TTGTGCCATAACTGTTGTAGTTAATGCATTCACCCAATAATCTTAATTGATTTCTATCATCTTTTGATAAATCAGCCTTATTAGCAATAATTCTTGCAGATTTGTCCATGCCGTCACCATAAGCTCCAACAATAGCCCATTCTTGATATTTACCACTTAGATATTTATTAATAATCAAACTGGTACAAATATTTGATGACTCATTTATATGAGATCGAAAATTTTCATGGGTCAATAAATCACCACTTTGGTGATGATCTGCATAAAAAATTTCCACTCCTAATTCCAAAAAATCAACCACCTCTTGGTAGTTTTTTTTCATTGAAATATCAAGGACTGTTACGCTATCTTGCTTAACTGGACTGATTTTTTTTAATAAAGAGATATCTCTCTTTACACCAGTAATTAGTTCGCCATTTTTTGGGTTAGAAAGTCTTAGCTGCACTAATGAACATATGCCATCCGCATCGCCGTTAAAAACATCATAGTGCATAAGTAATACCTATTAAATCGTAATGCTTTTTACAAATCCTAATAACGATTGCTTAGAATCATTTAACAAAGTGTTATTGTTAGTATTTACAACAAAATCAGCATCACTTGGCTTATCATATGGATTAATTTCAGAATACCCAATAAGATCATTGATTAAACCTTGGTCAGCAGCTTTGTACAAACCTTTGGTATCTCGTTTTTTTAAGCTATCAATATCAGCTTCTACATAAACTAGATGATAGTATGGCTCTAACAAAGACCTTGTCCTCTTACGAACCTCATCATATGGACTTATAACAGGAACAAGTATTAAATCAAATCCACTATCTTTTGACTCAAGGCATAGTTTTGCAATTCGAAGGTTATTCACTTCGACATCTTTACGACCAAAACCTAACTTTTCCACATCTCTGTCTCGAATATCATCGCCATCTATTATGCGAACAGTATAGCCTTCGTTTTGATAAGTATTTTTTATATATTCTGCAAGTGTTGACTTTCCTGAGCCAGACATGCCGGTCAACCAAACTATATTAAATTTACGCTTCAAGATTAATCATCCTGAAAAATAATTTCTTTAAATGATGACTCAGTAGTCCATCTATTATATTGTTTGATTATCAGATTAATCATTTCCACAGAACCTATTGGGTAATCACCAATAGCTGTCTCTGCAGCTAGCACTAGTCCACTCGCCCCCATTAATAATGTACTTGCCACATCATTAGCTTCTGCCCTAGTGGGCGAAGCAGACTTAATCATAGATTCTAGTAAATTTGTTGCAACATATACAGGCGTATCCTTTGATCTGGCATAAGAAATTATTCTGCGTTGAATGAATGGTATTTTTTCGATTGAAACCTCACGTGACAAGTCGCCCCTATCTATCAAAATTTGATCAACAACTGGCAATATTTCTCCAAGATTCAATACACCTTTAATACTCTCTATTTTTGAGATAAGATTAGAATTATTACCAATGATTTCTCTAACTTGCAATACATCTTCAGCTGAGTTTGTGAATGATAAAGAGAAATTTTCAACCCCCATACTTAAGCCTATTTCAAACGCTTTTTCATCTTTAGGTGTAACTGCACTTAGCTTAATATCTGCATCAGTATCAGCGGCCTTATTGCTACCTACAGTACCCTCTCTTTTAACTATAGCTAATAAAAAATTATCTTGGACCTCGGTAACACAAAAGCAAACAGAATTAAAATCAACTCTGATTTCATCTCCAACTTTTAGTTGTTGTGATACATTATTAGGCGTAAATGAAATATTGTTACTATCTCCCACAACAGAGGTATGGTGTATTTTGACAATATCATCTTTTTGAAAATTAACAGATTCTGAAACCATATCTTGATTTCTAATTTGCGCCCCTTCACTATCTAAACACACTGGCACATCAGTCCAAGATTGAATATTTTCTATTATCTCTCTGACGTTCTCCAACTTAGTGTGTGAAAGATTTATTCTAAATAAATCCACACCTTTTTTTGTTAATTCTTTTACTGTGTCAATATTTAAAGAGGCTGGACCTAGTGTTGCCAATATTTTAGTATTCATTTTTTAACCTTATTTTATAACCGCCAATACTCCATAAACCAACACCATCACATTCAAAATAAATGTGTACTTCTTATCGTTAACTTCTGAAGAGATAAATTTACTAGTGAAGATATAAGATGCTAATGAAATTGGAATTAACAACATAACTTCACTTCTCAAACTAGTGTGGCTTATTACAGATAAAACTACTAATTGAAACATGGCAAGTATTAAATAAATAAATGCCACATTTGCACGGATAATTTCTTTTTTAGAATAAATTGTCGACATAAGTATTGACAAAGGCCCTCCTCCCATATTAGATATTCCATGCACGACTCCAATAATAATATAATATATCTGAATATGTTTTTTTACCATTAAGCCTAATAAAGCTTGTAACTTACTAGAAAATTTAATAACTCCAATCAACAATAACAATATTCCAACTATTCTAGTAATATTAATGCCGTTTGCATAAGTAACTACAAGTACTAGGCCTAATACTAAAGTCGGTATTACCAGATAAACAGCTCTTTTTTTTGCTTCAATCAGCTTATAGTCATTTACTACCTGAATCAATGATATAGTCACAGAACAAGGCAGTAATAGCCATAGTGTTTCACTATATGAATATTCTAATAATAAAAGGGTAGGTGTTCCAAACAGTAATAGCCCAACTCCAAATATGGATTGAACAACACTAAATACAGCGATTATTATTACTAAATAGTATATCTCTGCCATTTTATCGAGCCTCTAACTACTTTTTTGAAACCATTCATAGGTTTCTTTAAGGCCGTCTATCAAAGGAATTGCTGGTTTCCAGCCTAACCTCTCTAACTTAGAGATGTCCAATAATTTTCTTTTAGTGCCATCAGGCATTTTAGTGTTGAAAACAATTTCGCCACAAAATCCAACGACCTCTTTAACTATTTGCGCAACATCTTTAATTGTAATATCTGTACCAGTGCCAATATTAATATGGGAAAGCATTGGATCTACCTCACTTTCTAATGTTTTTTTATCAATATCCATGATATGGATTGATGCATCTGCCATATCATCTACATGGAGAAATTCACGCATTGGCTTACCACTACCCCAAACCTCAACAAAAGGTTTGTTTTTAACTTTAGCTTCATGGAATTTTCTAATTAATGCCGGAATAACGTGACTATTTTTAGGATGAAAATTATCATTAGGTCCATAAAGATTAGTTGGCATTATGCTCCTATAGTCTGTACCATATTGTCGATTGTACGATTCACAAAGCTTAATTCCTGCAATCTTTGCAACAGCATACGGCTCATTTGTTGACTCTAGGTGACCGCTTAATAAATATTCTTCTTTAATTGGTTGTAACGATTCTTTAGGGTAAATACAAGAGCTACCCAAAAATAATAAATTATTTACTCCTGCCAAATACGAGCCATGAATAAGGTTTGCTTCAATCATTAAATTTTGATAAATAAACTCTGCAGGATAACTATCATTAGCATAAATACCACCAACTTTAGCTGCAGCAATAACTACATAATCTGGTTTCTCATTTTGCAAAAAATTGTGGACTTCTTGTTGGTTGGTTAAATCTAACTCTGAACTGGATTGTGTAACTATATTAATAAAACCTTTTTCACGTAGCTTTTTAACAATTGCAGAACCAACCATGCCATTGTGGCCTGCAATATAAATTTTATCATTAGAATTCATCATATATAGAAATTTCTATCGAACAATACACATTGGATAACCATAAAAATAGTGATTAAAATTGTAAGATGGGATTATGCTTATTCAAT
>DTVJ01000375.1 GCA_012963565.1 Piscirickettsiaceae bacterium | reverse complement strand
GGCAAGTTTGTATTCTCAGCGAATGAAGCCTATTTGATTAAAAACGGCAAAATCACCATACCCGTAAAGGGTGCTACCTTGATCGGATCAGGAGATGAAGTGCTGAAAGAAATCTCAATGGTGGCAAATGATCTTAAGCTAGACAGCGGTATTGGCGTGTGCGGTAAGGATGGCCAATCTGTACCAGTCGGAGTCGGACAACCTAGTTTGAAGATCGATCGACTAACTGTGGGTGGTACCGAAGTGGGTGCGTAAGTTAATCGAGATTTATACGTAAATATTCCTCGTTATTTGTTGAAATTAGATATAATAATTAGCTTATATTGGAGTAGAGGGAATTAGGTGTTAGAAAACTATCTACCTATCTTGGTTTTTATTTTTTTAGGGGTTGCATTTGGCGTCGGGCCGATGTTAATTGGCTATTTATTAGGACCAAGCAAACCAGACGAAGAAAAAAACTCTCAATTCGAATGTGGATTCCCACCTTTTGATGATTCACGTATGTATTTCAATGTACGTTATTACTTAGTTGCTATTTTATTCATCCTATTTGATTTGGAAGTTGCCTTTGTGTTTCCGTGGGCGGTGGTTCAATCTCAACTTGGCTGGTTTGGTTTTATTGGAATCAGTATTTTTCTATTTATATTGGTGGTGGGCTTTATCTTCGAATGGAAGAAAGGTGCACTAGAGTGGGAATAAGGGTAAAGCATGGCAATTGAAGGCTTAATGAAGGAAGGCTTTGTTACCACCTCGTTGGACAAAGTTATTAACTGGGCAAGAACAGGTTCTTTATGGCCAATGACTTTTGGCCTAGCTTGTTGTGCAGTAGAGATGATGGAGGCAGGTTCATCACGTTATGATCTCGACCGATTTGGCATTGTATTTAGACCAACACCACGTCAATCAGACCTCATGATTGTAGCAGGCACACTGACTAATAAGATGGCACCAGCACTCAGAAAAGTTTATGATCAAATGCCTGAACCAAGATGGGTCATTTCTATGGGTTCGTGTGCTAATGGCGGTGGTTACTATCATTATTCTTACGCTGTGGTACGCGGTTGCGACCGTATTGTACCAGTTGATGTATATGTACCCGGCTGCCCGCCAACGGCAGAAGCATTACTATATGGCATTATGCAATTACAAGAAAAAATTCGTCGCACTAATACCATTGCGAGAACATAATGGAAGATTTGAAAGAACAATTAATCGAAGAATTTGGCGAAAATTGCCTAGTTGAAGCCCTTGGCGAGCTAACTCTAACCGTTAATTCTGACGATATTATTAAAACGTGTTTAAAACTTAGAGATTTCTTCTTTTTCGATACTTTGATTGATTTATGTGGCGTTGATTACCTAACTTATGGTCAATCAGATTGGGATGCAAATGCCAGCTCTTCTGGTTTTGGTAGAGCGCGTGAAACACAAGGCAATGAAGACAGGCATGAACAACGTTTTGCCGTGGTTTATCATTTATTATCTGTAAGCAAAAATCAACGTATTCGAGTGAAATCTTATGTTGATGAAGCAGAACCAATTATTGAATCAGTAACTGACATATGGGCATCAGCCGACTGGTATGAGCGTGAAGCATTTGATTTAATGGGTATTTTGTTTGAAAATCATAACGATCTACGTCGCATTTTGACAGATTATGGTTTTGTTGGACATCCACTACGTAAGGACTTCCCGCTGATTGGTGAAGTGGAAATGCGTTATGACGAAGACCTAGGTCGTGTAGTTTACGAGCCCGTGAGCATTGAACCTAACGTTCTTGTACCAAGAGTAATTAGGAAGTAAGATGGCAGAAATTCGTAACTATACCCTTAACTTTGGTCCTCAGCATCCTGCAGCACATGGTGTTTTGCGCCTTATTTTAGAAATTGATGGCGAGACTATTGAGCGCGCCGATCCACATATTGGTTTATTACATCGTGGTACCGAAAAATTAGTAGAATCTAAACCGTACAATCAATCGATTGGTTACATGGATCGTCTTGACTACGTATCGATGATGTGTAATGAGCATGCTTATGTCATGGCGATTGAAACCTTACTCGAATTAGAGGTGCCAGAGCGTGCCAAGTACATTCGTGTGATGTTTGATGAGATTACCCGTATTTTGAATCACTTGATGTGGTTAGGTACACACGGTCTAGACGTGGGAGCAATGAGTATTTTCTTGTACGCTTTCCGTGAACGTGAAAAGTTAATTGATTGCTATGAAGCGGTATCAGGTTCACGTATGCATGCGACTTACTATCGTCCAGGCGGTGTTTATCGTGATTTACCTGACAAGATGCCTCAATATTTAAAATCAAATTTCCGTACCGAGAAAGAATTAGAGGCGATGAACGAGAATCGTCAAGGTTCTTTGTTGGATTTTATTGCTGATTTTGCTGAAGAATTCCCGAAGAGTATTAAGCAGTATGATGACTTATTGACGGATAACCGTATTTGGAAACAGCGTTTAGTTAACATTGGTATTGTTTCAGCCAATCGAGCTAAGCAATTAGGCTTTACAGGTCCTATGTTAAGAGGCTCAGGTGTTGCTTGGGATCTTAGAAAAAATCAGCCGTACGCTGTTTATGATCAGTTAGAGTTTGATATCCCAGTCGGTGTTACCGGTGATAGTTATGATCGATATTTGGTGCGTATGGAAGAAATGCGTCAATCAACTCGTATTATTAAACAGTGTGTCACATGGTTGAAGGATAATCCAGGTCCGGTTATGTCAGATGATCATGAAGTAGCTCCACCAAAGCGTACTAATATGAAAGATGATATGGAGTCATTGATCTATCACTTTAAATTATTTACTGAAGGCTATAGCTTACCAGAAGGCGAGGTATATTCTGCGATTGAACATCCGAAGGGTGAATTTGGTATTTACTTAATTTCAGATGGTGCAAACAAACCTTACCGAGTTAAGATTAGAGCACCAGGTTTTCCACATTTAGCAGCTATGGATGAGATGGCAAGAGGACATATGCTTTCTGATGTTGTGACCATTATTGGTACACAAGATATCGTATTTGGAGAAATTGACCGATGATATCCGATCAAGCAAAAAAACAAATTGAAGCTTGGGTAGCGAAATATCCAAAAGGGCAGCAAAGTTCCGCAGTGATGGAGGCTTTAAAAATCGTCCAAGCAGAAAATGATAATATGTTAACGTCTGAAACTATTCAGGCAGTGGCAGACTATTTGGATATGCCAGGTATTGCGGCCGATGAGGTGGCAACTTTCTATGAGAACTATAATCATAAACCGGTTGGTAAATATACCATTCGTTTTTGTCACAATATTTCGTGCATGCTAAACGGTGCTGATGATTTAATTGTTCATTTAGAAAATAAGCTTGGTGTTAAAACGGGCGAAGTGACACCAAATGGTTTGATTAATGTTAAAAAAGTGGAATGCTTAGGCGCTTGTGTTGGCGCACCAATGTTTCAAATTGGTGATCAATACTATGAAAATCTGACTGCCGACAAGATTGATGAGATTGTGGACGGATTACAATGAATGAAGTTTGTTTTAAAAATTTAGATCAAGAAAATCCATGGTCATTGGCTACTTACGAAGCTAACGGTGGCTATTCGGTTTGGAAAAAAATCTTAAAAGGTGAATTTACACCTGAGCAAATTATTGCCGAATTAAAAACTTCTGGCTTACGTGGTCGAGGCGGTGCGGGATTTCCAACTGGCCTTAAATGGAGTTTTATGCCGCGTAATGCCGACATGCAAAAATATGTGGTGTGTAATTCTGACGAAGGTGAACCAGGCACCTGTAAGGATAGGGACATTTTAAGATATAACCCTCATTCTGTCATTGAAGGCATGGCTATTGGTGGTTTTGTAATGAATGCCACTGTTGGTTATAACTACATTCGTGGCGAATTTATGGAGCCATTCTATCGTTTTGAAGATGCACTTAAAGAAGCTTATGATGCAGGTCTATTAGGTGAGAATATTGACGGCAGTTCAGTGAGCTTTGATTTATATTCACATCTAGGTGCAGGCGCTTATATATGTGGTGAAGAAACTGCGCTACTTGAGTCGCTTGAAGGCAAGAAGGGTCAGCCAAGATTTAAGCCGCCATTCCCAGCAAATATCGGATTGTACGGCAAGCCAACTACGATTAATAATACTGAGAGCTTTGCTTCAGTACCTGACATCCTAGCACAAGGTGGACAATGGTTTGCTGATATTGGTGTTGAAAATTCCGGTGGTTGTAAATTATTTTCTGTTACCGGACACGTTAATCAGCCCGCTAACTTTGAAGTGCCAATGGGCATACCTTTTAAAGATTTGCTTGAAATGGCAGGTGGTATCCGAGAAGGCCGGAAATTAAAAGCAGTGATTCCAGGTGGATCTTCAACTCCAGTATTAACAGCTGAAGCCGCCATGGCAATGACCATGGACTATGACGGCATTGAAAAAGCTGGATCAATGCTGGGCGCTGGCTCTGTCATTATTATGGATGATTCTACATGTATGGTAGCTGCATTAACCCGATTAGCGCATTTCTATTATGATGAATCTTGCGGTCAGTGTACCCCGTGTCGTGAAGGAACAGGTTGGTTATATCGCGTCTTAAAGCGCATCATGGACGGTAATGGTAAAGCGAATGACATTGATTTATTACTCGGCGTTCAAGACAATATTTTAGGCAATACAATTTGTGCGTTAGGCGATGCTGCTGCAATGCCGGTTGAGAGCTTCTTAAGGAATTTTAGAGAAGAGTTCGAGTATTACATTGAACACGGTAAGAGTATGGTGGAAAATAATGGTTGAAATTGAGATTGACGGCAATATAGTTAAAGCCAATCCGGGTGAGATGCTAATCGCTGTGACTGACAGAGAAAGCATTAGTGTGCCAAGATTTTGCTATCACAAGAAATTATCAATAGCAGCTAATTGTCGTATGTGTTTGGTAGATGTTGAGGGTGCTCCTAAGGCGCAGCCTGCCTGTTCTACTCCAATTGCTGAAGGTATGAAAATTCATACTCGGAACGAGAAAGCCAAAGCCTCCCAAAAAGCAGTAATGGAATTCTTACTAATTAATCATCCGCTAGATTGCCCAATTTGTGATCAGGGTGGTGAATGTGAATTGCAAGATGTTGCCATGGAGTATGGTTCAGATGTATCACGCTTTAGCGAAGGCAAGCGTATTGTTGGTGATAGTGATATTGGTGCATTAATTCAAACCGATATGACACGCTGCATCCATTGTACACGCTGTATACGTTTTGGTACTGAAGTAGCCGGTATTATGGAAATGGGTGCCACAGGGCGTGGTGAAGACCTTAAGATTGAACCGTTTTTAACAGAAGGTATCCAGTCAGAATTATCAGGAAATATGATTGATGTGTGTCCGGTGGGCGCATTGACTTCTAAGCCTTTCCGTTATGAGCTCAGAACTTGGCAGATGAATGCGGTATCTAACGTTGCCAGACATGATTTAGTCGGCTCTAACATCTATACACAAACATACAAAGGTAAAGTTAAGCGTATTGTTGCAAGAGATAATGAAAGCGTTAACGAAACATGGATTTCAGACAGAGACCGCTTTTCTTATGAAGGCTTGTCACATGAAAATAGATTGCTTACTCCACAAATTAAAGTGGCAGGTAAGTGGCAAGAAGCTGAATGGAATGTCGCATTAGATTTTGCTATCAGGGGTTTAGCAAATAACGTCTTTAACAGTCATCAATCTGATCAATTGGGTGCATTAGCCTCAAATACGGCATCCCTTGAAGAGTTCCATTTATTGCAAAAAATTCTAAGAGAGGTTGGTTCTGAGAATATAGATCATCGTTTAAACGTTAAAGATCATAACAATACGATATCATTAGAATCGAACATTAAACTATCTGGTTTGGAAGGTATTGATCATGCGCTGATTATTGGCTCTAATCTTAGACTAGAGCAACCAATGATTAATCACCGTTTACGTAAGGCAACATTGGCTGGTGCAACTGTTGATGTAGTGAACGTTATGGCATTTGATTTTAACTATAGATTAAATAGTGAAAATATCGTTGCGCCAAATCAAACAGCAGCAACACTTGCAGGTGTATTAAAGTCAATTCTACAAAGTAATCATAAGGAGATTCCAGATTATTTAAATGAGGTTGAAATTAGTGATACGGCAGCCCAGCTGGCCGATCAATTATTACAATCAGAGAATTCGGTGATTGTTTTAGGCGAGCATTTGATTAACAACCCTCAAGCCTCAAGCGTTGCTAATTTAGTCAGTGAGATAGCGAATCAGACTAACAGCACGACACTCAATGTCACCGCAACAGGTAATTCAATGGCAGCCAATTTAGCTGGCTTTGTACCAGGTAAAGGCGGTCTTGATGTGAATGCGATGCTAGATGCAGATTTAAAAGCCTATATTTTATTAGATGTATATCCGCATTATGATTTCCATAATTCTATCAAAGCGATTGATGCACTGAACAGTAACGATACGTTTGTGATTTCGTTAAACAGTTTTAAAGACGAGGCTGTGTCTGAATATTCAGATGTAATGTTGCCAATTGCTAGTTTTTACGAAACACCAAGCTCGCACGTTAATGTTGAAGGTGCAGTGCAATCTTACTCAGCAGCGGTGAGTGCCCCAAGTGATGCAAAACCAGCTTGGAAGGTATTAAAAGTATTGGCTGATTTATTAGAATTACCAGGATTCCATTACTCTAATTGCGCTCAAGTGACCAGTGAAGTTTCGCACCAAAGACAAAAACAACGTGTAAATGAAGAGAGTGTTGATTTAACAGTCAAAAGAGGTATTAATGTTATTTGGCAAAAATCTCCTTATGCAATCGATGCATTATTGCGACACTCAGCCTCATTACAAGACACTAAGATTGGCCAACTTAATAACGCTTCAATGAACAAGGCAACAGCCAAAAAACTAGAGTTAGAAAAAGGTGACGAGTATCTAGGCATACCAGTGATCGTGAACGATACAGTGGCAAACAATTGTGTGTTTGTTAATGCCAACCATTCAACACAAATTGGAGGCCATTTATGATGGCATTATGGCAATCATTTGTTGAATTGGTGCATGATGTAATCCCTTGGTTTGATGGTAGTGTCGCAACTATTATTATTATCTTAATTAAAGCAATAGCCTTAGTGATGCCATTGATGTTAGTGGTGGCTTACTTTACTTACGCTGAGCGTAAAGTGATTGGTTATATGCAATTACGTATTGGCCCTAACCGTGTTGGCCCTAAAGGCTGGTTACAACCAATTGCAGATGCACTTAAGCTTATGTTTAAGGAAATTATTTTCCCAACTAAGGCCAATATTTATCTTTTTCTATTAGCACCAGTATTAGCAATTGCACCTGCTATAGCAGTATGGGCCGTTATCCCATTTGATGAGGGTATTTATGTTGCTAATTTAGATATTAGTCTGTTATACGTTTTAGCCATTGGGTCAATTGGCGTGTATGGCATCATCTTAGCGGGTTGGGCTTCAAACTCTAAATATCCGTTATTGGGCGCATTGCGTAGTGCGTCACTATTGGTTTCTTATGAAATTGTAATTGGTTTTGCATTGGTAACTGTGGTGATGATTGCAGGCAGTGTTAATTTAAACACTATTGTTGAGGCACAAAAAGGCAGTATCTTCCATTGGTATTGGATTCCATTATTCCCAATGATGATTATCTTCTTTATTTCAGCCTTAGTCGAAACTAACCGCGCACCTTTTGATGTGGTAGAAGGTGAATCGGAAATTGTCGGTGGCACACATGTAGAGTACTCAGGTATGACGTTTGCAGTATTTTTCTTAGCAGAGTACGCCAATATGATCTTAATGGCAGTATTGGCAGTGCTTCTGTTCTTTGGTGGCTGGCACTCTCCATTTGAAGGTATTCCTTATATAGAATCAGCATTTACATGGGTGCCTGGCATTATCTGGTTATTAGCCAAGACAACTTTCTTTATGTTTTTGTACTTATGGGTACGTGCAACTTTTCCACGTTTTAGATATGACCAAATTATGCGATTATCTTGGAAAGTGTTTTTACCATGGACAATTGCATGGATTTTTGTTGTCGCCTTAATGACACAACTTAAGATAGGACCATGGTTTTAAGGGAGTATAAATTATGATTAAAATGATCAAAAATTTAATTAAAGAATTTACTTTAAGCGAATTGCGTACGGGTATGAAAATTACTGCCCAAGAGATGGTTCACAAAAAAATTACGGTTCAGTACCCTGAGGAAAGAACGCCAATTTCACCAAGATTTAGGGGGCTGCATGCACTTCGTCGCTATCCGAATGGTGAAGAACGCTGTATTGCTTGTAAATTATGTGAAGCAGTGTGTCCAGCCAATGCAATTACCATTGAGTCAGAAATGAGAGAAGATGGCACACGTCGAACAACACAATATGATATTGATTTGTTTAAGTGTATTTTCTGCGGGTTTTGTGAAGAGGCTTGCCCGGTAGATGCCATTGTTGAGACCCAAATTTTTGACTATGCTTTTGTAGGTTCAAGGGATGGAAATGATAATATAAAAGGTCAATTTGGTAGTGTTATTACCAAAGAACAATTATTAGAAGTCGGTGACAAGAACGACAAGATGATTAACCAAATGAAGTTCGAAGATTCAAAATATAAATAAAGGTAAGTTATGGAATTCGATCAAATATTATTTTATGTATTTTCATTTTGGTTTATTGCTAGTTCATTGGCAATGATTTTTTCACGTAATGCAGCCAAATCAGTACTATTTTTAATTTTGGCGTTCTTTACTGCGGCAAGTATCTGGATCTTATTGGAAGCTGAGTTCTTAGCTATTACCTTGATTTTGGTTTATGTTGGCGCTGTCATGGTGCTGTTCTTATTCGTTATTAAGATGTTAAATATTGATAAGTCCACATTGCGAGCAAAATTCACAGGGTATTTGCCACTTGGATTAATAGTAGCCGTCATTATCATTGCTGAAATGACATTAGTGTTGGGTGGTAATCAGTTTGGGCTAGATGTTGTTGCAGCGCCAGTACGTCATAGTGCAGATTACAGTAATATCACCGTATTGGCTTCACAACTATATACAACTTATGTGTATCCATTTGAATTGGCAGCAGTACTATTATTAATTGCGATTATTTCAGCCATTACTTTGGTGCATCGCAGGGAAATCAACCGTAAAAGTCAATCGATTGATGAGCAAGTTAAAGTTCAAGCCAAAGATAGACTACGAATTGTTTCGATTGCATCACCCAACAAGGAGAGTAAATAATGGTCAGTTTGAGTGATTATTTAATTCTAAGTGGCATTATTTTTTGTATTGGCTTGGTAGGTATCTTTGTTAATCGTACTAACATCATTATCTTGTTGATGTGTGTTGAATTAATTTTGGTGGCAGTTAATACTAATTTCGTCGCTTTTTCACATTTTTTAGGCAACGAAGCAGGTCAAATTTTTGTTTTCTTTATCCTGACTGTGGCAGCGGCTGAAGTGGCGATTGGACTAGCAATTCTAACCTTATTGTTTAGAAATAAAGGCACTATTAATGTCGATGTTACTAATAGTTTGAAGGGTTAAATTATGGAAAATATATATTTAACAATTGCTCTTGCTCCACTACTAGGTGCCATTATTACTGGTTTATTTGGTCGTATGCTGGGACGTAAAGCAACACATACCATCACTATCTTTGGTGTTCTAGTTTCAACAGTATTGGCACTATATGTGTTTAATCATCATGTGTTAGAAAAAGGCGAAATCTTTAATCAAAACCTTTACACTTGGATGCAAATTGGCAATCTAAACGTGAGTGTCGGATTTTTGATCGATAACCTAACCTCAGTTATGTTGGTGGTGGTTTCTTTTGTATCACTAATGGTGCATATTTATACCATCGGCTATATGGATGATGATGACGGTTATACTAAGTTCTTTAGTTATATTTCATTATTTACATTCTCGATGTTCATGCTGGTGATGTCGAATAACTTTATGCAATTATTCTTTGGTTGGGAGGCAGTTGGTTTGGTTTCTTACCTACTAATTGGTTTTTGGCATCATAAAGAATCAGCAGTTGAGGCAAATCTTAAAGCATTCATTGTTAATCGCGTGGGTGATTTCGGTTTCTTATTAGGTATATCATTGGTGCTTATGTATTTTGGCTCGTTGGATTACGCAGAAGTGTTTGCTAATCTTGGCGCTGTGAATGGCCTAACTATTCTTGATGGCTCTGAAGTCATTACTGTTATTTGTATATTATTATTTGTTGGTGCAATGGGCAAGTCTGCTCAAGTACCACTTCATGTTTGGCTGCCTGGATCAATGGAAGGTCCGACACCAATCTCAGCACTTATCCACGCGGCAACTATGGTAACTGCGGGCATCTTCATGGTATCGCGTATGTCACCAATGTTCGAGCTTAGTGAAGTTGCCCTAACTGTGGTGATGGTTGTCGGTGCGATTACAGCCCTATTTATGGGGTTATTGGGTATTGTGCAAAACGATATTAAGAAAGTGGTTGCTTATTCTACATTGTCACAACTAGGCTATATGACAGTCGCTTTAGGTGTGAGTGCTTATTCAGTGGCTATTTTCCATTTAATGACACATGCTTTCTTCAAAGCTCTATTGTTCTTAGGCGCTGGCTCAGTGATTGTGGCTATGCATCACGAACAAGATATTCGTAAAATGGGTGGGTTGCGTAAGAAAATGCCAATTACCTATTGGACGGCGCTAATAGGCACGCTAGCCTTAATCGGCTTCCCGGGTTTTGCTGGTTTTTATTCAAAAGATATGATTATTGAAGCGGTACACTTTTCTTCATTGCCGTATGCAGACTGGGTTTATTATGCAGTGGTTGCCGGCGTATTCATTACTGCATTCTATTCTTTAAGAATGTTCTTTCTTGTTTTTCACGGTGAATCACGTGTGGATCATCATACCGCTGAGCATCTACATGAATCAGCACCGTCAATTACTTTCCCATTAGTCGCGTTAGCGATTCCTTCAGCTATTATTGGATATTTCACCATTGAACCAATGTTGTTTGCAGGGTGGTTAGATAATGCAATTACAGTCGCTTCAAGTCATGTGTCTATGACCGAGTTAAAGCATGAATTCCACAGCGCTTCAGCAATGATTTCGCATGCTGTAACAACGCTACCATTCTGGATGATGATTGGCGGTATTGCAACTGCCTGGGTGTTTACACTATACAGAAGACAGTGGGCTGACGCAGTTATGAAGAAGTGCCATCGCACTTATTATGTGCTGGATTCACTCTATGGTTTTGATCGTTTTAATGAAATCGTATTTGTTAATGGCATAAGGAAACTGGGTAACTTGTTGTGGAAGGTTTCAGACATGGGTCTCATTGACAAAATGGCGGTTAATGGTAGTGCCAAACTAGTTCGTTTTATTGGCTCTGTAGTTCGTCCAATCCAAACAGGCTATGTTTATCATTATGCATTCTTCATGATTTTCAGTTTATTAATTATTTTAACTTGGGCGCTATTTGCAGGCGATAACCCATTACTACATATCGAGTTTTAATTATGGACCAAATGCTACTTAGTTTATTAATTTGGCTACCAATTTTGGGTGGCGGACTGGTTGTCTTAATTGGCAATGATCGCGCTGACACAGCTCGATGGGTCAGTGTAGTAATCTCAGTCATTATATTTGTCATGTCGCTAACTCTGTATACAGATTTTGATAGCACAACACATTTAATGCAGTTTGTTGAAAAGGCTTCGTGGATTCCACAATTTGATATTAATTATCATATTGGTATTGATGGCATTTCTATGCCGTTAATTATCCTGACAACTTTTACAACTGTATTGGTAATTATTGCCGGCTGGGAAGTCATTACCCGCAGAGCAGCACACTACATGGCTGCTTTCTTAATGATGGAAGGTTTGACCATTGGCGTATTTGCCTCACTTGATGCGATTTTATTCTACGCTTTCTGGGAAGCGGCATTGATTCCAATGTTATTGATTATTGGTATTTGGGGTGGTGATAATCGAGTTTATGCTGCGATAAAGTTTTTCTTGTATACATTCTTAGGCTCGGTGATGATGCTAGTGTCACTAATTTATATGTATGTCCAAGGTGGTTCATTCTCGATTCTTGATATGCATAATCTTAGTCTCACAGCAGCTGAACAAGCATGGATTTTCTGGGCATTCTTTGTAGCGTTTGCAGTAAAGGTTCCAATGTTTCCAGTACACACATGGCTCCCTGATGCACACGTGCAAGCACCAACAGGTGGTTCTGTCATTCTAGCAGCCATTATGTTGAAGATGGGTGGTTATGGTTTCTTCCGTTTCTCGTTGCCAATCACACCGGATGCTTCGTTAGAATTTGCCGATATTGTGATAGTTCTATCATTGATTGCAATTGTTTATATCGGATTTGTTGCTTTAGTGCAAAGAGACATGAAGAAGCTGATTGCTTATTCATCAATTTCACACATGGGTTTTGTAACTCTAGGTGTGTTTGCCTTATTCTCTATTTTAAAGATGGGCGCAGGTGGAGAGCTTATATCATTAAATGGCGGTAGTATTGAAGGTGTATTTTTAGGCCTAGAAGGTGGAATGGTGCAGATGATTTCACATGGCTTTATCTCTGCAGCAATGTTCTTGGTGGTCGGTGTATTGTATGACCGCTTGCACTCAAGAGAGATTTCCACTTACGGCGGTGTCATTAATTCTATGCCTAAATTTACAGGCTTTGCAGTGTTATTTGCTATGGCAAATGCGGGCCTTCCAGGAACTTCAGGTTTTGTCGGTGAATTCATGGTTATCTTGGGCGCACTTCAGGCTAATATTTGGTACGCTGTACTAGCTGCAACCACATTGATTGTAGGAGCTGCTTATACCTTGTGGATGGTTAAGCGTGTATTCTGGGGTCCGATTACCAACCCAGACGTTGAAACCTTAAGTGATATTAACGGTAGAGAGTTCTTCATTTTGGCAATATTAGCTTTAGCAGTATTAATTATGGGCTTATATCCACAGCCAGTAATCGAAGTCATGCATAGTTCTATTGATCATTTATTACAACAAGCTTTAACTTCTAAATTATGACGAATACCTTCCAATTTGATACCTCATCACTACTGGTAGCATTGCCAGAAATCTTTTTATTAAGTGCTATTGTGGTTGTGTTGTTGCTAGACCTATTTTTAACTAAGCAATTTAAGCAAGTTACTTATTACTTAACGCAGCTTAGTTTATTGATAACAGGCATCTTATCCTTTAATTTGATTGGCCATCCAGAGACAATTATCTTTAGTAATTCTTTTGTACTTGACGATATGGCATCGGTATTTAAGACGTTTATGATGGGTACCAGCATGGTGGCCATGGTGTATTCAAGACACTACCTCATTCAACATTCACTATTCAGAGGTGAGTACTTTGTATTGGTGCTATTATCAGTACTAGGCATGATGGTAATGGTATCAGGTTATAGCCTTTTGACCTTGTATCTTGGTTTGGAAATTCTTTCGTTGTCGTTATACACCTTGATCGCCATTGCGCGTAAGAGATCGGGTGCGGTTGAAGCGGCATTAAAATACTTTGTACTGGGTGCGATTGCTTCGGGTTTACTACTTTATGGTATGAGCATGATTTACGGTATTAGTGGTAGCATAAATATTAGCGAAATCGCGACATTTGCATCCGATGCTAGCCTTGGATCAAGAGAGACACTCATTATTAATTTTGGACTTGTATTCTTGGTAATTGGTATTGCTTTCAAGCTAGGTGCAGTTCCATTCCACATGTGGGTGCCAGATGTGTATGAAGGCTCTCCGACATCGGTAACCATGTTCATATCTACGGTACCTAAAATTGCTGCAATAGCAATGTTGGTTCGTTTGTTGATTGATGGACTGGGTTCGATGCAGGCGTACTGGTCAGATCTATTTATGGGCATAGCACTGTTATCAATTGCACTAGGCTCTGTCGTGGCGCTGATGCAAACTAACTTCAAACGCATGTTAGCGTATTCAACTATTTCACATATTGGCTTTATCATGCTGGGTTTTACCACTGGAGTAATTACTGGTTACGGTGCAGCAACCTTTTATGTGTTAGTGTATGTGCTGATGAGTTTAGCAGCATTTGGAACAATCATTCTTTTGAATAAGAAAGGTTTTGAGGCTGAACAAATTTCAGATTATAAGGGTCTTAGTAAACATTCACCTTGGTTCGCATTGATGATGTTATTTGTAATGCTATCTATGGCAGGTGTACCACCGTTTATTGGTTTTTATTCTAAATTCTTTATCTTGCAGCAAGTTATATCAGCTGGCTTTGTAACCATAGCAATCATTGCGGTAGTATTTGCAGTGGTTAGTGCTTACTACTATTTGCAAATCATTAAATCCATGTACTTTAATGAGCCAGAAGGTGAAATTACCATTGTTGCCCCAATGGATATAAGGTTAATTCTATCCATTAATGCAATACTTATCTT
>DTVJ01000374.1 GCA_012963565.1 Piscirickettsiaceae bacterium | reverse complement strand
TCTGCCTCTAATGTGGTACGTTGCGCTACCCTTAAGATTGCACTTCTTGATCGATTGTTGACCTGCAATTCTTCTTTGCTAGCAAAGTGTTTCCCTAAATCTTTTAGCATAGTCTTTTTAATGCCGCTATCCATGATCGGTAAACCCTTAGGCAATTGTTTTTGCTTTGAATATTTTTGAATAAATTGTTTAACAATACGATCTTCAATTGAGTGAAAACTAATCACACACAGTCGACCTTTTGGCGCTAATAATTGTATGGTTTGTTCAAGCACTTCGGAAAGCTGCTTAAGTTCTTGATTGATGAATATTCTGATCGCTTGAAATGATCGTGTCGCAGGGTGCTTGTTTTTCTTTGATTTGACGACACCAGCAATAATATTAGCCAGTTGCAAGGTGGTGTCAATTGATTGATTTTGCTGATACTTTTTGATAGCGTTGGCAATGTGCCTGCTTTTCCTCTCTTCACCAAATTGATAAATCACATTGGCGATCTCTGTTTCATCGGCATTGGCTAACCATTGTGCTGCACTCATGCCTTTGGTTTGGTCCATGCGCATGTCTAGTGGTCCGTCTGAATTAAAACTAAATCCACGTTCAGCATTGTCTAATTGGGGCGATGACACACCTAAATCCATCAAAATACCATCTATTTTTCCAATCAGTTTGTGTTCATCTAGGATTTTTCTCATATTGGCAAAAGCACTATGAATGACTTCTAGTCGATCATCGTTGAAATTTGCTTTAGCGTAATCAACAGCGCTAACGTCTTGATCGAAAGCAATTACTTTACCTGAGTTACTTAATTTGTCTAAGATGCCGCGTGTATGTCCGCCACGCCCAAAGGTTGCATCAATATAAACACCATTATTTTTTATGTTTAACCCCTCGATGGATTCATCGAACATCACTGATTGGTGATGATGGGTTGTCATAACGATAACTGGGTGATTTCCGTTGGTATTTCTTCTCTCTTGCTCAATGAATCAAGATTTGCAATTTGCTTATGCCAGGCATCTTCATCCCACAGCTCAAAGTTGTGACCTTGTCCACTCATGATGAGTTTTTTATTTAATTTTGCATATTCCCTCAATGTAGCAGGAATAAGAATACGCGATGCCTTATCTAGCTCACAGTCAGTTGCATGACCAATGAGTTTACGTTTTAATCGTTTTGTGTGAATATTAAGCGAGGGTAATTCGCTCACTTTGTGCTCAAGTTTTTGCCAATCTCCTAAAGGGTACAGTAGCAAACAATTGTCATCTGGGTGAATACTAAGTACCATTTTCCCAGCGCAAGTTTTATCAATTTGCGCTTGGTGACGCGTTGGAATTTTTAGCCTTCCTTTTGCGTCAATGGTTAGATTATGTACTCCCCTGAACATTTTTTTCTCAAGATTTTGTTTTTATTAAACAACGGCAACAAAGCTTAGTGAAATGATAATTGCTGCTGATGAATAAATAATAGTGTGTAAAAGTGTTTCCATGTTCTCTCCCCTTATACAAATGATTGAAAAATTATAACCCCTCAAGTTATAAAAAACATTTTATACCACTTTAGAACACTTTGCACCACTTTTATTTCTAATATTTTGTAAATATATGCAGCTTACTTAATAAGTTAATAACCTTGCGAGTTATTTGATATGATGTGTGACATTATTTAGATGTGATTTCGATAAAGGGAGTATGGAATATCATTTAATTCATAAAGAAGATTCAATTGATACTGCACTTGATGAACTCTATTAGCATTAAAAAATGGATGGCTTTTGCCGGACTTACGTGGTTAACGTATGTAATTTTTCATGCGCTGAGTTTGTTAAATTTCCACTTTGGGAAAGGTGGTTTTAATGGTTTTTATGCCGAGTTCGATCAAACACCAATTTATTATTTAATGTTGGCTGTTTTAGCTTTTTCCTTTGCCCTGCATGTAGTGATAGCTGTATCGCGTCAACTCAAAAACAATGCGGCTATGGGCGATAAATATCATCATACTTATCCGAAAGCTATTCCTAGGTTCGTAGCATGGGGAGGTGCAAGTACCCTGTTCGGATTTATTGTATTTCATTTTTGGCAGATGCAATTACTAGATAAGACTGATTTATATCAGCAGATGTTCAACATTTTTACACAACCTGTGATGTTGTTAATTTATGTTTTTGGAGTAATAACACTTAGTGCGCATTTGCATCATGCTCTTACCAGTGTATTGCAAACACTGGGTATTACATCTAGACGGTATGATTTATTAGTTATTATATTGATATCAATATTAATGCTAAGTTTTGCATCTGTTCCAGTGAGTGTAATTTATGCTTAATTCTTTTGAACCAACTGGACCATTAGAAAATAAGTGGAAAAAACATCTGCTTGATTTAGCATTGGTTGCACCGACAAATCGTGATGAATACAAAATAATTGTAATTGGTACAGGTCTTGCAGGTGCATCTTTATGTGCCACACTGGGTGAAGCTGGTTATAGAGTTAGTTCATTTTGCTTTCAAGATAGTCCTCGTCGTGCACATTCAATTGCAGCACAAGGTGGTATTAATGCAACTAAGAATTACCAAAATGATGGTGACAGTGTTTGGCGTCTATTTTCTGACACCATAAAAGGTGGTGATTTCAGGTCGCGAGAGTCTAACGTTTATCGTTTAGCAGAATTAAGCGGTAATATTATTGATCAAGCTGTGGCGCAAGGCGTCCCATTTGCTAGAGAATACAGTGGTTATTTGGCTAATCGTTCCTTTGGTGGAACACAAGTTTCCCGCACTTTTTACTCCAAGGGTCAAACCGGGCAACAACTTCTATTAGGCGCTTACGGCGCTATGAGTAGGCAAGTTAAAAATGGTCAGGTTAAGCATTATTCCAGATCAGAAATGCTCGATATTATTACTATTGATGACAGGGCTCGTGGGGTTGTGGTACGGGATTTAGTAACGGGTGAACTTAGTGCTCATATTGCTGATTGTGTGGTGTTATGTACAGGCGGTTACTCAAATGCTTATTATCTATCTACTAATGCCAAAAGTTGCAATACATCGGCTATTTGGCGCGCTTTTAAACAGGGTGCATTTTTTGCTAATCCAGGCTTCACTCAAATTCACCCCACCTGTATCCCACCAACTGTTGAACATCAATCAAAATTAACGCTAATGAGCGAATCTCTTAGAAATGATGGACGAATTTGGGCGCCTAAGAATATTGAGGATTGTGAAAAAAATCCGGCCGATATTCAACAAGAAGACCGAGACTATTTTTTAGAAAGAATGTACCCTACATTTGCTAATTTAGTGCCGCGTGATGTTGCCTCACGAGCAGTAAAACATATCTGTGATGAAGGTCGTGGAGTCGGTAGTAGGATTCACGGTAAGAGACTTGGTGTATATCTTGACTTTACTGATGTAATCAAAAAAATAGGCTTGAATGAGGTTGAGGAAAAATACGGTAATTTATTTGAAATGTATGAACGTATTACTGACGAAGATCCTTATAAAACACCAATGAAAATATATCCTGCACCACATTATTCAATGGGTGGATTATGGGTGGATTATAATTTGATGACGACCATTGATGGTTTGTTTGCTGGTGGTGAGTCTAATTTTTCAGATCATGGCGCTAACCGTCTAGGTGCATCAGCATTAATGCAGGGCTTAGCAGATGGTTATTTTGTGTTACCGCAAACCATTGCTAATTATTTAGCTAGAAATAAGTTTGAGTCAATTGATGAAAATCATAGTCAAGTTAGGCAAAAACTAGCCGATGTTGAAGAGCGAATTAATCAATTAATGCATGCGCCAGAACCAAAAAATTCACCAGAATTTTTCCATCGGAAATTAGGTAAGATTTTGTGGGAAGCTTGTGGTATGTCAAGAGAACAAGCCAGATTAAAACAAGCCATTAGTGAAATTACTGAACTGCAAGTTGAATTTTGGCAGAGTATTAAAATCACTGGTGTTGATAAAGATCTTAATCAAAC
>DTVJ01000373.1 GCA_012963565.1 Piscirickettsiaceae bacterium | reverse complement strand
ATGTCGGCGTACTCTAATTCACCACCAATAGGAATGCCGTGCGCAATGCGAGTGATTTGAACATCAAATTGCTTGGCCATGTTACTAATGTAGTGTGCTGTTACTTCACCTTCCACCGTGGCATTAGTGGCGAGAATAATTTCTTCTATATTTTGATCTCTTAATTTTTGCTCTAGTTCGTCTAAACCTAGCTCAGTGGCACCAATCCCATCGATAGGCGATAAATAGCCACTCAGGACAAAATACTTACCTTTGTAAACACTACTTTGTTCAATGGCATGAATATCAGTTGGAGTTTCTACAATACACAGTTGAGTATCATCTCGGTTGTCGTTGGCACAAATGTTACAGATGGTTTTTTCACTAAGGGTGCGACAAGATGAGCAGTGCTTAACGTGCTCCATAGCATCAACCAAGGCCTTAGCTAACTCGAAACCACCTTCACGGTTACGCTCTAATAGATGATAAACAAAGCGCTGTGCGGTTTTAGCACCGACACCGGGCAGAGCGCAAAATGCTTTGTTGAGTGTTTCAATCATTAGAATGGAAGGTTCATGCCACCAGGTAGTTTCATATCACCGGTTGCGCTTTTCATTTTGGCTGCTGATACATCAGAGATTTGCTTGGTGGCATCATTCATGGCGGTGAGGATTAAATCTTCCAGCATGTCTTTGTCATCCATTACCCCTTCGTCAATTTGAATATCAGTGGCTTGGTGTTCGCCATTGATAGTAATCTGCACTGCACCACCTGCGGCTTTGCCAGTAGCGGTTAAATTTTTGATTTCCTCTTGGGCTTTTTGCATGTCTTCTTGTATTTTTTGGGCTTTTTGCATCATGCCAGCCATTCCACCTTTAAACATTTTCTATCTCCTGAATACTGTTAATATCAACCTTTGCATTAAAGGTCTCTTGTAATTTTTTCACGCCTTCGTCGTTTAAAAAGGCTTTTTGCATTGCTGCTTTTTTTTCATTATTGGCTTGTGTTTCTTTTTGTGCCAAGGTTTGTGTTGTTGGTTTGTTTAAGTTAATTTTAAGCGTTAATTCACCAAAGTGCGCTTGCAATGTTGTTTGTATGGCAAGTTGAATGCGCTCAGTCAGTAGGTTACTAAATTGCTCGTCCAATGTGAGTGTCAGTACTTGTTCTGATGCGCTATCAAACAAAGTATTTTTAAGTAGCATGCGCATCGCTGTGTTAAATTTTAGGGATTTTGTAATGTCTTCCCATTCTTGTTGAGAGCTAATGTTAAGGTTTGCTTTAGGCGTATCTTGCGCTTTTTCTTTTACTACTTTTGGCTTAGCTGTTGGTTTAACTTTTTTTTTGGTTGTTGCTTTGGCTTTGTGTTGGGGCGCTATTTTAGCTGTTTTTTTTTCAGCAGAATTGATGGTTTCAGAATGAAAAGCCAGCATTCTAAGTAGTGTCATCTCAAAGCCGATTTGCTCGCTCGGGGCGAGCGGCATGTCTTTGGTGCCGTTAATAGCCATGTGATAATAAAGCTGTAAATCTTGATTAGAGATTTGTGTAGCTAAGACTTTGATCTCATCTGCAATCTGAGTGTTGTCAATAATTTGTGCAATAGAGATTTGATGAAAAAGACTGGTTAAATCTTTGAGTGCATGCGTTAGGTTTTCTCCCTTGTGCGATAGATCTCTAATAAAGTTAATCACTGCCTGTGCATCTTGATTAAATAGGTGTGTGGCTAGGGCGATGATGTCATCATGGTGGACTAGTCCGAGCATGGCCTTGATGTCTTTAGTCATGACGGTGCCGTTACCATAAGAGATCGATTGATCAAGTAGGCTGAGGGCATCACGCATTGAGCCATTACCAAAATCAGCAATTTGGCTGAGTGCCAGCTCTTCATATTCCAAGCCTTCGGCTTTCATAATAAACTTCAGCTGACCTAAGATCTCTTCGTGAGTGAGCTTTTGCAGGGTGAACTGTAAGCAACGAGACAGTACGGTGACCGGTAGTTTTTGTGGATCGGTAGTGGCGAGTAAAAATTTAATGTGCTCTGGCGGCTCTTCTAAAGTCTTAAGCAGGGCATTGAAACTGCTTTTTGAGAGCATATGTACTTCGTCAATCAGATAGATCTTGTAACGATTTTTAGTCGGCATGTACTGCGCGTTCTCTAAAATATCGCGCATGTTGTCGACACCAGTATGTGAGGCGGCATCAAGCTCGATTAAATCAATGGATTGACCTTTGTCAATTTCTAAACAAGTGGCACATTGACCACACGGTGTAGAACTAACACCTTGTTCGCAATTGATGGATTTAGCAAAGATTCTAGCAATGGTGGTTTTGCCCACACCACGTGTACCGGTAAACAAAAATCCATGGTGTAAATTGTTAGCATCAAGTGCATTAATGAGAGTTTTAACCGTATGCGTTTGACCCACCATTTCACCAAAGGTGTGAGGGCGATATTTACGCGCTAAAACTTGATAGTGTTCACTCATTAAACTTACTGATGTCCTTAATTAAAGGTGGTAGCACCAAGAATAACAGCCAGCACATGAAAAAATTATTACCGTTGCTTCCTTCCGGATCTGGCGGGGTTCATAACCATTCATTGTCAGCGCACCCTCAGCACTACCAAAAACCATTTTACATTTATATCCGCTTTCTTTTTAAGAATTGTTAGCTAATTCTAAACGCTCCGGCGTACCAATATCTTGCCAATAACCCTGGTAATACTCACCACTTAATTGACTATTAGTAATGGCCTCTTTAAGTATGGGGTATAGCGGTATTTTTTGTTCTGTGCCTAAGTGTGATTTGAACAGGTCCGGGTGATAGATACCGATACCTGAAAAAGTGTAGCTTTTATTGCCAGCAGTAATAATTTGGTGATCGTTAACGAGTGAGAAATCACCATTAGGGTTGTGCGCTGGATTATCAATCAACACCAAATGTGCCAAGGATCCAATCGGTAGTGTGAGCTTGGATAAATCATAATCACACAACACATCACTATTGATCACGACAAAGGGTTTATTACCTAATAGCGGTAGTGCTTTGATAATACCACCCGCTGTTTCTAATGCGCCAGTGGATTCATCACTGTAGCTAATGCGAATACCAAGTCTAGAGCCGTCGCCTAGGTGGGATGTTAATTGCTCTGCTAAGTAAGAGGTGTTAACAACAATATTAGTGATGCCAGATTTTTTAAGGGCATTAATTGAATGCTCGATGAGCGCAATACCTTTAACTTTAATCAGAGGTTTTGGTGTGTCTTTAGTTAATGGCATCATGCGTTCACCGCGACCAGCAGCTAGGATCATGGCATGTTTTTGATTATCCGGTAGGGTGAGAATATCTATTAGTGCTGAAAGCTCTGGATATTTGTTGGCGATATCAAGCGCATATTTGGCCACCAGCGGGATATTGTGTAAATACTGGTGTTTGCCATCACGGATAGATAATCTCTTGAAGATGCCCAATACCTTAAGGTGGCGCTGTAAGCCCATTAGATCGAATTGTCTTTCAAACTCGGTAAAAGGTATATCGATACCGGTTTGGACGTAATAGTAGTTAAGTAGCGTTTGTAAATTAACTGGGTTTAGCTCAAAGTAAGCATCCTTGAGTAATGAGACCAGATCGTAGGTATTCGCACCAATGACCGCATCTTGAAAGTCAAGTACCCCGAGTTCATCATCAGATCGAAGCATAAGATTACGAGAGTGATAGTCGCGATGCACAAATACTTGCGTTGCGCTCAATGCGTTGTCGCTTAACAGGGTAAAGATTGCTTGTAACTGGCTGTGTTGTTCATCGCTCAGTTGTGGCAAATACCAGTCAATCAATAGCTGCATTTCTGTTGTCAATAATGCGGCATCATAGTCAGGAATATTGACAGACTTTGTCTCTAGCGATTGAATCTTAATCAATGTGTCGATCGCAATTTTGTAATGCTGGATATCGAATGATTTTTTTTGTACATTTAAGAAGGTTTGATTGCCCAAATCTTCTAACAATAAAAAGCCTTGCTCTG
>DTVJ01000372.1 GCA_012963565.1 Piscirickettsiaceae bacterium | reverse complement strand
TGGCATCGGCTGTTATTATGACCGCAAGAGAAAACGAAGGATGGTTTGATTAATTGAGTTGAAGTATAAGCACACTTGATTAAGTACAAATAAAATAATAGGCAAGCATTATGGCACATACAGTTCAAACGTTATCTAAACTATTGAAGAAGACTCCGGATGAGGTCATTACAATTCTGGCGAACGCTGGCATTGATGGCAAAACTGCTGACTCTGAAATCTCTGGTGAAGAACGAAAAATTTTGATGGGCAGTTTGTCCAAACGTTCAAGCACCAAATCTAGCATATCAGTTTCACGTAAGCCTAGCGCCAAATCAAGCTCAAGTGTTGCTGGTGGCGTTAAGGTGCAGGTTAAGAAAAAGCGGGTTAAAAAAGTAGCACCTCAAGCAAGTGAGCCTGCTAGTAATGAAGCAGCGATTAAAGCGCAACAGGCTTTAGAGGCTGGCCGTGCCGTCGATGAGAAATTATCGGCACAAGATGCCAAACGCCAAGAGATGATTCGCTTGCAAAAAGAACAGGAGCAAGCGCGTAAGGTTAAGCAAGAAGAGGCTAAACAGCAAACGCAAGAAGGAGCGGCTAAAAAAGAAGCGCCTGCTGAAGACAAAAAACCGAAACGTTTGCGTAATGCGCCGGGTGGTAATCAGCGTAAACAATTGCATGTTGCACATAAGACAAAACGTAAGTTAAAGAAGAAAGATAGAACACGCCTATCACTAAAGGTTCAAGAGGAGCAAGCACAACACGCTTTCCAAAAACCAGTTGAAAAGGTTATTCATGAAATTGCCATTCCTGAAAATATTAAGGTTACTGATTTGGCTCAGAAACTGACCACCAAAGCCGGTGAAGTGCTTAAAGTGCTGATGGGCATGGGTGTGATGGTCACATTGAATGATGTGATTGATCAAGATACTGCGTTATTAGTAGTAGAAGAGATGGGTCATAAGGGTATCGCTAGCAAGGAAGAAACCATTGAAGATACTTTATTAGAGAAGCGTGAAGATTTGGGCGATGCTAGCCCGAGACCACCAGTGGTTACCATCATGGGGCATGTTGACCATGGCAAGACTTCACTACTTGATTATATTCGTAAAGCCAAAGTGGCTGGTGGCGAAGCAGGCGGTATTACACAACATATTGGCGCTTATCAGGTGCAGTCGGATGGTAATACTATTACCTTTATTGACACACCAGGTCACGCAGCATTTTCGAAAATGCGTTCTCGTGGTGCGAATGCGACCGATATTGTGATTTTAGTAGTCGCGGCCGATGACGGTGTGATGCCACAAACGATTGAGTCAATCAAACATGCTAAAAAGGCAAATGTACCAATGATTGTAGCCATTAACAAGGTTGACAAAGAAGGTGTAGACATTGACAAGATTAAGCAAGTACTTTCAACACATGATGTAATTTCAGAAGAGTGGGGTGGTGATGTAATGATGGTGCCAGTATCGGCACACACGGGCGAAGGTGTTGATGCCTTATTAGAGTCCATTACATTGACAGCCGAAATATTAGAATTCTCAGCAGTGGTTGATGCTCCAGCTAGTGGTACCGTATTAGAAGCGCGCTTAGACAAAGGTCGCGGCAAGGTCACCACTATTTTGGTGCAATCGGGCACTTTGAAAAAAGGTGATATTATGATTGCTGGCCTAGAATACGGCAAGGTGAAGCAAATTGTTGATGACAATGGCAAGCCGGTCAAGCAGGCAGGCCCATCTACACCAGTGGAAGTGTTGGGTTTGTCAGGAGTACCTAATTCAGGTGATGAGGTATTGGTGGTGGGCTCTGAGCGTAAAGCACGTGAAGTGGCTGATTTTAGAAAGACTAGAGATCGTGAGGCTGAATTGCAGAAACAACAGGCCTCGAAGATGGAAAACTTCTTGCAGAAGATGGAAGAAGGTGATGTATCTACCGTTAACGTATTACTTAAAGCGGATGTTAGGGGATCAGCCCAAGCATTGGTTGAGGCACTAGAAGAGTTATCAACAGATGAGGTAAGGGTAAAAGTAGTATCAAGCGGTGTGGGTGGTATTAATAATACGGATATTACGTTGGCCTCTACCTCCGATGCCTTAGTACTTGGTTTTAATGTACGTGCTGATGCAGTGGCACGTAAGACAGCTGATAACGAGGGCGTACGTATTGAATATTACTCAATTATCTATAATTTAATTGATGATGTTAAAGCCATCATGAGTGGCATGCTTAGCCCTGAGCTGAGTGAAAATATTATTGGTATTGCTACGGTTAAAGACGTATTCAAATCGCAAAAAATGGGCGACATTGCTGGCTGTATGGTGGATGAAGGTGTAGTGAGAAAAGACAGCCCGATTCGAGTATTGCGTGATAGTGTAGTGATTTATGAAGGTGAACTAGAATCACTCAGACGCTTTAAAGATGATGTTAATGTGGTCAAGTCTGGTACTGAATGTGGTATCGGCGTACTTAACTATACTGATGTGCAACCAGGCGATCAGATCGAAGTATTTGAGCGTGTTGAGCGTGCGCGTAGCCTTTAATTAATGGCAGATCAGCCTTCTTATCGAGTCGAGCGTATTAATGAACTAATTCGTCGTGAATTGGTGATGTTGTTAAAGCAAGAAACTAAAGACCCAAGACTGCAAGAAGTGAGCGTGACTGATGTGTTGACCAGTCGCGATCTGAGTAGTGCTAAAGTATTTTATACTGTACCAGAATCCGATCAAGCTATCGTTGAGCCTTTATTGAACAAGGCCAGTGGTTTTTTCCGTTCACGCCTATCGAAAACGTTAGACCTTCGTCACACACCAGCACTTAAATTTATCTATGATTCAGCACCTAATACAGGCGCCAGAATCGAAGACTTATTGTCTAAAATTTAATTCCTAGCCCCATGTCCAGGCGCAACCCAAAAGGTAGAGAGATTAACGGGATTATTTTATTGGATAAAGATATAGGCCTAAGTTCAAACGCCGCATTACAAAAAGTTAAGCGTTTATTTTTTGCTAAGAAAGCAGGTCATACTGGTGCTTTAGACCCACTAGCCAGTGGTATTTTGCCAATTTGTTTAGGCCAGGCTACAAAGGTAGCCGGGTTCTTGCTTGATGATGACAAGCGTTATTTTGTACGTGGTAAATTAGGGCAAATAACTGATACCGGTGATGCTGAAGGCAAGGTGATTGCTTCACAAGCTTTTGAGCATTTGAACGAAGATGCAATTCAATTAGCAGTCAGTAGTTTTGTAGGTGATATTGAGCAAATACCACCCATGTATTCGGCTTTAAAAAAAGATGGGCAGCCTTTATACAAATTAGCTAGACAAGGCATAGAAATTGACAGACCGCCACGCCCGGTCACGATTCACCAGATTGATTACTTAAGTTATGAACAAGGCATTCTGAGCTTAGAGGTGTCTTGCTCAAAAGGCACATATATTCGTACATTAATCGAAGACATTGGTAAGCAATTAGGTTGCGGTGCACATGTGGTTGAGCTTCGACGCACGGGCTTTGCGCATATTGATATATCACAAACCATTAAATTCTCAGATTTGGAAAGTTTGGCGTCGGATGATTATCGAGCGCTAGACGAGAAGATCTTTCCTAGTGAAGACATGCTACCAAATCTTGAAAGTGTTTATTTAGATGAGCAGCAAAATGTTGATATTAGATTTGGCAGGTCAATCACTTTTAACGGCCCTTGCCCGTTAGGAACAGTGAAGTTGTTTAATAATCAGAGGCAGTTTTTGGGTATTGGCATAGCGACTGAAGATAGGGTTGTTGCACCCAAACGATTATTCGTTTGATAATTGATTATAATTTGAACCATGAATACCGGGAAGAATAAAAAAAACGCTTTAGTTGGCTACTATTTTGATGATAACTTGATGCGTAGTGTTAAGGGTGACCAGAGCTTGCGCGACAGTGTTTACAATCGCGAACGTACCCTTAATTTGGTCGATGAAAATATTGACGAATTGTTGGAGGTAATATTATTTTTATTACTCTCTACGGGTATTTACCGGATTGTAATCGGACTTAATAATGGTGAGATTAAGACTTCATCGG
>DTVJ01000371.1:34942-42020 GCA_012963565.1 Piscirickettsiaceae bacterium | reverse complement strand
AGATGGACAAGCATGGCTCTGAGGGCGGTCATTCTGGTGAAGCAGAAGGTCTTAAAATTTCTGATAAAGGTAGTTTTGATCGTGAAATTAATTTGACAATGTCTGAGTTTAAATTTTCAGATATGAATATTGATGTAAAAACAGGTGAACGGATTAGATTTACCGTGAAAAATGATGGACAGATTCCACACGAATTCATGTTTATGACTATGTCGGAAATGTCAGCTGTTAATTACCGAATTAAAAGGGCTGATTGGAGCTTATTAGAACATAAAGCTTTATTTGAAAAAGCACTCACTTTACCTGGTGGGGAATTCTCATTTGTGGTTCACATTACAAAGCCTGGGTCCTGGATGTTTATGTGCATGCTGCCTTACCATATGCAGATGGGCATGATGGGGGAGATGGCAACCGAAGGCATGTCTATGAACATGGAGATGTAGGCGGGGGTTAGGTACAAGTTAAAGTTTAATACTCCCATTTGGGCATAATGCCACCAATGAGTTTAAGACTATTCTGTCACTTAATCAAATAAGGCATCAATAAAGTCTTTGGCAACAAAAGGCTTTAAATCATCAATACCTTCACCAATGCCGATATAACGGATCGGTAGATTTAATTCGTCTGAGATGGCAAACAACACACCACCTTTGGCAGTACCATCGAGTTTGGTGATACTAATACCGTTAAGTGTAATGGCTTTGTTAAATTCTTTGGCCTGATTAACAGCATTTTGACCGGAGCCACCATCAATAACCAGCATCGTCTCGTGTGGTGCATCTTCATTATGCTTTTTAAGCACACGTTTAATCTTCTCCAGCTCTTGCATGAGGTTGCCTTGGGTATGTAGGCGACCTGCTGTATCAGCAATGAGAATGTCAATTTTTTTGGCCTTAGCAGACTCATAAGCATCGTAAATCACCGAGGCTGCGTCAGCACCTGTAGCTTGAGCCACCACTGGTATTTCATTACGCTCGCCCCAGACTTTGAGCTGCTCAACCGCTGCTGCACGGAAAGTATCGCCTGCAGCTAACATTACAGACTTACCTTGATTTTGAAATGATTTAGCTAGTTTGCCAATGGTGGTAGTTTTGCCTGCACCATTAATTCCCACCACTAAAATAACAAAAGTCTCATTAATATCAGTATTGAGTTGATTGTCTTTAATCAGTAGTTCGGATAATTCATCTTTTAAGAATTGATACAAACTACCTGAATCTTTTAGTACTTTACGTGAGGCATTCTTACGCACTAACTCCAATACTTTATCAGTTGTATTAATGCCAATATCAGCGGTAATTAGTAATGTTTCTAATTCATCGAGCAGGTCATCATCAATGGATTTTTTACCAAGCAGTAATGACGAGAGTCCAGTGCCTAGCTTCTGTCTTGATTTAACTAGTCTATGTTTAAGTGAACTGGCCTTTTCTACGTTGGAATCAGATTGCTCAGATTTATCTTTTTTAAAAAAATTAAACAACGGTTTTCTCTATAATGGTTGATTCTATGAAACGTCTAATTTTACTATTCTTTCTATTAACCCATTCTTTATTTGCACTAGCTGTTGACTTAGCTACTCAAGGTGTTACCCAAGCAATATTAGATAATGGACTAAAAGTTATAGTTAAAACTGATACAAGGGCACCAGTGTTCATTTCACAGCTTTGGTATAAAGTAGGTGCTAGTGATGAATATCGGCCAATAACAGGTGTATCACATATGTTAGAGCATATGATGTTCAAAGGCACTGAAGCATATAAGAGTGGAGAGTTTTCAAAGATTATTGCTCGTAATGGTGGAGACGAAAATGCCTTCACTTCTAAAGATTTTACCGCCTATTATCAAAAAATGCATAAGTCAAAACTTGATCTGGCCATTAAGATGGAAGCTGACCGTATGCGTAATCTTACTTTTTCCAATCAAGAGTTGAGCAAAGAAAGACAAGTCGTGATTGAAGAGCGTCGTATGCGTGTTGAAGACAAGCCTAATGCAAAAGTTTATGAGAACCTACGCATGATTTCCTTTGATAAAGATGGTGCATATCATTCACCAGTAATTGGTTTTCAAACAGATATTGAAACCTACAGTTTAAGCGACTTAAGAGATTGGTATGAAAAGTACTATGCACCTAATAATGCCACTTTAGTCGTTGTCGGTGATGTTGATCCGACAAAGGTTATTGCACTGGCTAAGCAATATTTTGGTAATTATAAATACAACCCAAATATTAAAGAATCACAAAGACCATCAATAGTGCTTAAATCTAATACAAAAATATTAAAACTTAAAGCTGAACTACCTTTCTACGCTCTATCATTTCCTGTGCCAAGTTTAAAAACCACAGTCAATGAAAAGAGCGTTTATAGTTTAGAGATGTTGGCTTATGTACTGGACAATGGCTTGTCCAAATCCCTAATTAGAAATCAGCAAATTGCTTCAAGTATTGGGGTAGGTTATCGTTTGTATGACAAATACGATACATTGTTTACGGTTAGTTTTATTCCTGCCAGTGGTGTTGATCAACAAACCGTGTTAAATGCCATTAAATCACAAGTTAGTGAGCTCATTAATAAACCTGATTTAATTAAGGGTGAATTAAGTCGAACTAAAGCGCAGTTAGAAGCAGAATTTGTGTTTGAACAAGATCTAATTTCAACTCAATCTTATTATTTAGGTATGCTCTCAACCGTAGGATTAGGAATTGACAAGATGTTTAATTATGTTGATAAAATGCAAGAAATTAATGCTAAAGATGTATCAGATATCGCTAGACAGTATTTAAATTTTGACGATTCAAATTCAGTAGAATTGATTCCACAGGGAGTGAAATGAGAATTCTAATCTTGTTATTAATGTTAAGCACTACTGCAGTAGCCAACCTTAATATTCAACATTGGACAACACCAGAAGGCGCTAAAGTATTGTTTGCACAAACCAAAGGCTTGCCAATGTTGGATATTGCCCTTAACTTTGATGCTGCTGCTTCTAGAGATGGTGATCAGTTTGGATTAGCAACGCTAACCAATAGCTTATTAGGAACAGCTACTAGATATCACAATGAAGAACAAATTATTAACGCATTTGAATCAGTAGGAGCTCAAGTATCACAAAGGTCTCTTAAGGATATGGCCATTATTTCAATGCGAACACTCACACGTAAAGAGGCACTTAAAAAATCACTTGATGTATTTACTGAGGTAGTCACTCAACCAAAATTTGATCAAAAATACTTAACACGTGAACAGAAACAAACTTTAAGATCTATTGATGCAGGCAAGCAGTCTCCAGCCACAGTGGCGGCCAATGCTTTTGATAAAGCGGTATTTGGTGAGCATCCTTACGCTCATGAGAAGATTGGCACTGAAGATTCCATTGGACGCATTGCAATTGAAGATATACGGAAACATTACCAGAAGTATTACGTTGCAAAGAATCTTACCATTGCCTTAGTAGGTGATATTACTAAAGTTAAAGCCAAACAAGTAGCGCGACAAATTTCACATGGACTAAATATGGGCAATAAGCCACCTGGCAATTCAGATGTAGAACCACTTGCAAAATCGCAAGTCTTGCATATCGAATTTCCTTCCAAACAAACACATTTATTAATCGGTCAGGTGGGAATTAACCGCACACATCCTGATTACTATCCTTTGTATTTAGGTAATCATATTTTTGGCGGTAGTGGTTTAACCTCTATACTTAGTGATGAGATTCGTGAGAAAAAAGGATTAGCCTATTCAACCGTGAGTTACTTTACCAAGATGCAATCTAATGGTTATTTCTTGCTCAAACTACAAACTAAAAATAACCAAGCTAATGAAGCTAAAGATATTGCCATTAAAACACTTAAAAAATTTATAAATAATCCAATTAGCACAGAGCAACTTAAAGATGGTAAAGACAATATCATTGGTGGTTTTGCCTTAGAAACTGCAAGCAATGCAAATATCTTGACCTATCTATCGATTATTGGTTTTTACAATCTTCCTTTGGATTATTTAAGTAGTTTTACCGATAAAATCGAAGATATCAGTATAAAAGACATTCAATCAGCCTTTAATCGGTTAATTGATATGAATAATCTGGTTGTGCTGAGTGTTGGTCAATCAAAATAGCTAATTTTAATAATTTGTGATGTTTTGATATAAAACAAGGTATTCCCTAATAGCAAAAAAGCAACATAATGCTAAAATAGCCGGATGCTAAATTACCAATCATTCAGATCTTTGTTAATCTTATTTTTGCTAATAAGTGTCGTACCACGTACGATATTTGCACACCACACTGTAGAAACAAAAACCAATATTCATATTGCCGTCCAAGCTTTCTTAGGTAAAGAAGATGCTCGGAAAAAATGGCAGCCAACCATCGACTATCTTAACAAAGAATTGTCTAATTACGTGTTTGATCTTGTAGTAATTGAAGCACCCAATGTGGCATTATTACGATCGTTAGTTGATCAAGATGAAGTTGATTATGTTATTGCTCAGCCTATTGCTACAGTTGAGTTACAGTATTTGTATGGTACTAATCCAGAGCTTACCAAGCTCGACAAAAGTGGAGAGTCTGTGTTTGGATCAGTAATATTCACATCTTCGAATAGTAAATCTATCAACACATTGAATGATTTAAAAGGACATACTTTTGCGGGCGCCAATCCAGTTGGTTTGGGGGGGTGGATATTGGGTTATGATCATTTAATGTTAAATGATATTAATCCATATGATGAGTTTTCGATAGTTGAATTTTTAGGTAGACAAGATAATATTGTTGATGCAGTGATAAATGGTCTAATAGATGCAGGTGTAGTACGAACTGGCGTTATTGAAAATATGATTGCTCAACAAAGAATAGAACGTGACGAGATAAAAGTATTAGATCCTAAAACTGATTTTCCATATTTATTGACAACTGGTTTAGTACCTGAATGGTCGTTTTCTTCCACGATGCAAACCGATACTGAGTTAACTCAGATTATTAAAGAAAAGCTTTTATCATTCAATTCTGGTTATTATGCTAACAAAATGACTGGATGGACTACGGCAGCAGATTATAAGCCCATGCACAACCTGCTTAAGAAGCACAGATTAAGTATTTATCAAGAACCAACGTATGTTGAGTTGTATAAGAAATACTATCCGCAAATATTATCTTTCATTGTATTCGTTTTATTAATATTTCTATCTTTTAAATTAATAAGAAATAGGCAAATTAATAAATATAAAGCAGAATTAGAAAAACTCTCAAGGGTAAGTTCAGTTAACCAGCTGCTTTCAGAAATAGCCCACGAGATTTCTCAGCCAATTACATCGTTAAAAATTGATGCACATTTAGTAACTAAAATGCTTAATAATCCGAACAAGGTTTCGAACAGTCAGATTTCAGAGATTGTTGAACATATGACCAATAAGACTGATCATTGCGCCGATGTAATTAATAATATTCGTAATTTTTTATCTACTAAAGAAACCAGTAAAGAATTAGTTAATGTTAATTCACGTATTACCAAGGTGATTAAACTTGTAAATACAGAATTAACAAAATATAAAATTTCAGTTATTTTACAACTAGAGGAATCTGGCACCTTTCCATTGGTTGTTAATGTATGCCCTGTTGAATTAGACCAGGTATTGCTTAATTTATGTAAGAATGCAATAAGTGCAATGAGTGAAACAGACACTGCTAATGTTTTGACCTTTACATCTTTTATCGATACTGACCAAGTGTGCATTATCGTGAAGGATACTGGTCCTGGTGTAAGTAACCAAGATGAATTATTTGCACTTTTTAAAAGTACCAAGCAAAATTCTGACACCGAAGGGCTTGGTTTGGGTTTGAGTTTAAGTCGTAAAATTATTCGTGCTTATGAAGGAGATCTAGCATTGCATTCTACTTCAGTTAATGGCGCTGAATTTATCATCAAAATACCTAGGGTTTCCTATGCAGCAGAATAGTCTTATTGAAAACATCAATAAAGTTTGCTTAGTCGATGATGACAGTGAGATTCTAGAATCTTTAGAAAGATTTTTCTCTTTAAGCGGTTTTGAAATTAAAACATTTTCTAGTGCAATTGATTATCTAGAACAGTTAGAAGAGAATGGAGATTGTTTAATTTGCGATATTGCCATGGAAGAGATGGATGGTTTGGAATTGCAGCGTCGTTTAAATAAATTACAGCATTTACAACCAACGATATTTATCACTGGCCATGGGACAATTAATATGGCTGTTGAAGCAATGAAATTGGGAGCATTTGATTTTATCCAGAAGCCATTTAATCCTGAATTATTGTTAGAAAAAGTCTTATTGGCGATAGAGAGTTATCGGGATAGGATGAAAATATTAAGTAAATATAAAACACTTACAAACAGAGAAATCGGTGTATTTAAATGCGTTACAAGAGGACTTTCAAATAAACAAATAAGCGATGAGTTATTCATGGCTGGCTCGACTGTAGAAGCACATCGCTCAAAAGTAATGAAAAAAATGGCAGCTAAATCTTTGCCAGATTTAGTGAAAATGTCGGTGGAATTAAAACTATAGTAATTCTTTAAAGATTAAGATGAGACACTTTATTTTTACGGTTTTGATAGTAAAATAACACACTTTTATTCCATACAAATACCATGAAATTATTACAATACAACTTGATTGCTTTAACTGCGGTATTTATTTCCAGATATCTTAATATACCTCTAGATCACTATAATTCAGATATCGGCAATTTGCTTTGGCTACCTATGGGTGCGGTCCTATTGTCATACCTACTGTTTGGATTTAAGGTCTTCCCTGGTGTATTAATTGGCTATCTTTTGGCTGAACTGGTAATTGAAGGTGGTGGTGCGGATATCACTAATCAAGAAGTAATAAGTAGGGTGATAAATAGTTTAATGCCGATTGTTGCCATTGTGTTAATGAGGAAGTTTAATTTTTCAAACTTTTTTACTGCGGGCAGAATTAACTATACAAGAATGGTTCCTTTGGTTATTTTTGCAGCACTAATAACTACGCTTGTTAAATTTATACTTCTATATGTTCCTACTGAATTTAGTGCTGGAAAAGTTTATGCGCTATC
>DTVJ01000371.1:22809-34842 GCA_012963565.1 Piscirickettsiaceae bacterium | reverse complement strand
TTATACTTCTATATGTTCCTACTGAATTTAGTGCTGGAAAAGTTTATGCGCTATCTTACATTCAGGGTGATATTGTTGGTGGAATTGTATTTATTGTTGTTACTGTAGGTTTGTTTTCAGCAACTCTGGTTAAAAGAAAATTGATTTAATTCCCATATTTAAAAAAATATGGTTTTCCATAATAGACAACCATAATCCTTACTAGGATAATCTACCCGGTTGCATCGGTTTTTTTTAATTCTCCTCAGTTTTTTAATTCCTCAGATGCAACCCTCTTTATTTGTTCGAAATATATATTGACAAATTATTCCCAATATTCTAAATAGATATATCTAAATGCGCTCGCAACTTAGTTTAAATCAATCATTTTTGATTTTTTGATGAGAGGGTATTTGAACCCATAATATTCATTGTTTAAATAACTAACAATTTCTGCCTCTTCTTCTGGAAACCAGGCGCTACTATAAAAATTTGAACATCGATTAATCTGACCTTTAAGATCTTTATAACTTTTTAATTTACCTTCAGAGCGTGCTTCATAAAAGTCAGCATCATGATTATTACCATGGCACTGTAAGCATGCTCCTTGATGTTCATCTAAACTGTCAAATGCTAATACAGATGATGAAATAGTTATTAATGAGATTTTAATGAATGTTTTGTAAAGTGTTTTCATAAGATTCCTTGTTGTAAAATCATTCCTCAAGTTATGGTTAGAAATTATAGGCAACATTAGTATATAAATATATAATGGTATTCCATATTTAATTAAATAATGAAAATTATGAGTAAAGAAGAATTATTATTTTCCTATGGGACGCTGCAAAATACCCCGGTACAACTGGAAACTTTTGGTCGTGAGCTAGAGGGTTATGAAGACAAGTTATTGGGTTACAGGTTAGAAATGGTAGAGATTGGTAATAGTGATGTGGTGGATTTGAGTGGAGAGACCCATCATCCAATTGCGATTGAATCTAGTGATGATGATGACCAAGTTGCTGGCGTAATTTTTAAGATTACTAAAGAAGAATTGGTACGTTCAGATAAATACGAAGTAGATGCTTATAAACGAGTGATGGGTCGGTTTAAGTCAGGTGCCCAGGCCTGGGTGTATGTTAGTGCAGATGATAACAACACCCGCACTTAATTGTTTCTAATCTTGGATATTTTTACCAATATTGATCAAGAAAGAAGCAAATGGACCCATGTTGTTCATGGCTTCGCCCATCGGACCTTCGAATGATAGTCCACCAAATGTCATATGATACATAGGACCAGAATCACCAGTACCCATATCAGCCCAATCTTCCATTGTAGCAGTCATTTTGTAATCAACATTATCATCTAGTTTAGCTGTTTTAGCATTATCAAATGCGGCAATGGCTTTACCATTGTTACCGATATGTAATTCAGCTGCTTTGTCTGAACCTTTAACTATGACTTGTAATACTTTGTAACCTTTGCCACCATCGTTGCCAGCCCAGCCTGATAAAACCAGTTCTGCAGGGGTTGATGAGTTGTTGAATGCATCAGAAATTTTGTCTGCACTTCCAGCAAAAGCATTCAGTGAAATAAAAGCAAATAGAGTAATTAATAATTTTTTCATGGTATCTCCTTTAAATAAAGTAAATTCTTTTCAAGTTATTTTGGCTTAGCCACGAGGGATTATACTGAAATGTTAATTAAAGCAGTACCTTTTCTATATTGACCGAGTTGATAAAGTCTTTTTGCCAGTTGGCACCTAGTGTCTGTTCGGCAATGATTTCTACTGGATAGATCGGCTCAATACCAGTTGAAGGTTGATAGCGCGATAAGCCTTGACGACACGCAGGGCAGGTAGTGAGTATCTTAATACCTTTTTTAGCTTTAGGTGTGCCAATCAGCGTGGTCAGGTCTTTTTGAATTTCAGATTCTTTCTTAAACTTTACCTGTTTTGCAATATCAGGACGTGCAACAGCAAACGTACCAGCCTCACCACAACAACGGTCGTTATTTAAGATGTCATCAGTGCCCATAATCGCAGAAATTACATTTTGTGAGTCATCACTTTTTATTGGGTCGTGACAAGGTGCATGATACAAATACTGTTCTGTATTATTATCTAACTTAACATTATTGGCCAGTAGATATTCATGGATATCAGTAAGTTGAGATTCTTTGAAAATATCACCGAGTTCATAAGTGAGTAATTGATCAATACAAGTACCACAGGAAGTGAGCACATGCTTGATATCAAGATAATTGAGTGTATTGGCCATGCGATGAAACAACACACGATTATCAGTGGAAATCTCTTTACCTTTATCAACATCACCGGCTGATGTCTGTGGGTAGCCACAACATAAATAACTTGGCGGCAACACAACTTTAACACCAAGATTATAAAGTACGGCAACGGTCGCTAAGCTAATCTGCGAATATAGGCGTTCAGAACCACAACCTGGAAAATAAAAAACACTTGGAGAGTCAGCATTGGATTTGTCGGGATGCGCTAGAATTGGAATGGTGCCAACATCATTAATATTTAGTAGTTCTCGCAATGGCCTTAAGCCAGTATCTGTTGGTAATGGTTTGTCTAGAATGGTCACTAATTCTGTTAGGGCACTGGGATTACCGACAGTTTTGTTTGGCTGTTTCTTTAAAAAAGGTTTGCTTAGTCTAGAAGCGACATGTTGCGCTTTGTAACCAAAATCAATTAACAGTTTCTTGGTTAAATTAATCTGCCAAGGCTTAGTCATATTTAGATAAGCAATGGAGATTTTAGCAGCAACATTAGTACGGCGTTTATTTTGCTTACGTAAGATGTTTTTCATCTTAATAGAAACATCACCGAAATCAATGTCAACAGGGCAAGGCTTTTCGCAACGATGACAAATGGTGCAGTGATCCGCAATGTCATTAAATTCATCAAAATGATCAAGTGAAATTCCTCTGCGCGTTTGTTCCTCATAAAGAAAGGCTTCACTAATTAGGTTGGTGCCAATAATCTTATCACGCGGTGAGTACAAAAGGTTTGCCTCTGGTACATGGGTGGTGCACACATCTTTGCATTTACCACAGCGTAGGCATGATTTGATCATATCATTAATTTCACCAATTTCACTACTTTCAAGAATAAGTGCCTCTTGCTCAACCAAGCGTAGAGAAGGGGTAAAGGCATTTTCAAGACCACTACCAGGCATAAGTTTGCCTTTATTAAAATGACCATTAGGGTCGATATCATTTTTGTATTTGGCAAATTCTTGTTTAAAATCATCAGATAAATATTGGTATTTAGTAAGTCCAATACCATGTTCACCTGAGATTACGCCACCAAGTTTTGTAGCCAAAATCATAATCTCATCAACCACCGACTCGGCTTTGTGCAGCATTTGTGTATTATGCGAATGTACCGGGATGTTGGTATGTACATTTCCATCGCCAGCATGCATGTGTAAGGCTATAAATAAGCGGATTTCACGATATTCTTGGTGAATAGATTTAACTTGATTGCGAATATCAATGAATAGGTCGCCCATAAGTAGATCATTCAATGGTTCAGCAAATGATTTGACATAAGAGATGGTGTTATCACCAGTTTGAATCGCCTTAAAAATAACTTCCTGATCTAGGTTGTCAATCGAATCTTGCCATTCGTTATTAACAGCATTTAACAGAGTTAATACTCTTTCGATCTTGTCTTTAATTAAGCTAGATTCTGGATTAATATTTTCAAAATAAGTTCTAATAGCATCAAGTGTTGCTAATTTATTTTCAATAGAAAGTCGGATATTAATGTGTTCGATGCCATCGCTATAATCGGCCAGCTTGTCCAGAGGAATAACTACATCTTCATTGATTTTAAAAGCGTTAGTATGTGTAGCAATGGCAGCGGTATTAGTTCTATCTTTCCAAAAAGTTTGTCTTTTTGCTGGCAGTTTAGCAATAAAACATTCGCCTTCACGATCTTCAGTTAATCGAATAATTGTTTCAATCTGATCGTCTAATGAAGTTTGATTATTAGAACTAATATCAACCAAAAGTACCATTTTAGGCAGTTCTGAACGATTGGCTTTGGTGGTGTACTTTACAGCCTTGACGTAGCGTGCATCCAGATGTTCCATGCCAACTAAATCGACATAACTATTGGCATCAATACTGTCTTTAATTGCAACAATTGCGGAAACCGCATTATTTAAATCATGACCGAAGAATTCGAGACATAGGGTGTTGATGTGTGCGAGTGGTTGGTGCAAAATGAATTCGGCAGAGGTAATAAAACCATCACAGCCTTCTTTTTGAATGCCTGGTAATCCGTCTAAAAATTTATTAGTAACATCTTTTCCTAAGCCACTTTTACGCATTTGATCAGTGTTAATGGTTAAGGTTTCAGTGGTCAAAAGAGTTTTTCCATCACTTTTAAGATGATGTATCTTGAAACTAACGGTATCTAGTAATTGGATTTTGTCTTGATTGTGATCTAAGCGTTTAACTTGTAGCCAGTTACCATCCGGCATCACCATTTTCCAAGAGAGTAAATTATCAATCGTTGTACCCCAGCGCAGTGCTTTCTTGCCACCTGCGTTCATGGCAACATTGCCACCAATAGTGCAAGCATCTTGCGAAGTTGGGTCAACAGCGAATACCAAACCATTAGCATATGCAATTTCAGAGATGCGTTTAGTGATAACGCCCGCTCCAACATTGATAGAATGAAGGCCATCCTCAGTATGAATGGCATCAATAAAGCTGAGTTTTTCAGTATTGATGACAGCGGTTTGCGCATGAAGTGGAATGGCGCCACCTGTGTAGCCTGTGCCACCACCACGAGGAATAATAGTCAAACCTAGTTCAATACAAGTTTTGACAATGTCGGCAATTTCAAGTTCAGTATCTGGGGTGATGACTACAGCAGGATACTCAACACGCCAGTCAGTGGCATCAGTTGAATGGGATGAGCGCGATAGGGCATCAAAGCGAATGTTGTTATTGTGCGTTACCTTGAGTAAGGCTTTTTTGATGCGTTGTTTGTTGTTTTGAAATTCACTCAGGCACTGTTTAAATCCGTCCACTGCTTGGTCGGCACTGTTAAGTAAATCCAATACCTTTTCATTACCATCTGCACGAGATCTAATTTGATTGAGGCGAGAATAGAGCGCTTCAGTTAGTGCTCGCCAACGACGCTTATTTTTAATTAGATCTTCTTGTAGGTAAGGGTTACGGTTAACTACCCACATGTCACCCAGTACTTCAAATAGCATTCTAGCGCTACGTCCAGTGTTACGATTTTGCCTAAGTTGATTGAGCAATTCCCAAGATTCATCACCTAAAAAGCGACACACGATCTCCTTGTCTGAGAAGGAAGTATAGTTATAAGGAATTTCTCGGTATTGTAGCAATTGGGTCGATAAGTTAATAAAAGTTCATTTTATTTTACTATAATGGATGTTATTGAATGTTATATGTTTTTGGGGGTTGTATGTTGTGGGTAAAGGCTTTTCATATTATTAGTGTGATCACTTGGTTTGCGGCGTTATTTTACCTACCACGCCTATTCGTTTATCATGCCATGAGTGATGATAAAACCAGTATTGAGCGTTTTAAAACCATGGAACGTAAGCTTTACAAAGGCATCATGATGCCCAGTTTTGTGATTGCCAGTGTTTTGGGTTTATGGATGTTGCAAGACTACGCATGGCAGGCTTACACAGGGCAATACTGGCTACACACCAAGTTGCTATTGGTAGCAATATTGGTCGTTTATCATTTTTACTGTGGACACTTGGTGGGTGTGTTTAAAGTTGATAAAAATACACGCTCTCATGTTTTCTATCGTTGGTTTAATGAGTTTCCGGTATTGATATTAATTGCAATTATTATTCTAGTTGTGGTTAAACCGTTTTAATTATTTTTCTGTCAGTTTCAGATAATTATCAGCCAGTGCCTCATAAATAGGCTGTTTGAATATTTGCTTGGAAATAAAATTGGCAATAAAGGCCACTATAAGGCCGGGTATGAGCAAATTGAGTGTCGCTGTCATTTCTAGAATAACAAATACGGAAGTTAGGGGCGCCCTAATAACTGCACTTAGATAGGCAATCATCGCCATAATGATAATAACTTGAGTGTCAATCTGGGTATAGAAACTAGCAGCCTCTGAGCCAATTCCTGCGCCAATTGAAATGCTTGGCATAAATAATCCACCAGGAATGGTTGAGGCAAGTGAGGTAAGGGTGGCAAAATATTTCATAGCAACAAAGTCTAGGCCTAAGGTTTTACTTTCTAACATTAGTAATACTTCATCGCGTCCGGAGCCTGCAATTTGTCCGGCGGATAAGTAGTTAAAAATCGCTACAATAAAGCCAAGTACGATAGCTATAGTAATTACTCTAAATTTACTATGAGTAATTAATTTATTAATGAGATACAGGGTTGTTTTAGAAAACAATCCACCCAGTACACCGGCTAAGATAGCCAATGGTAATAATTGCCAAATTAGCACTAGATCGATAGAATGTGAGGAAAGATCGGTTAAATAAGTATCACTACCTCGATAAACAATAGCTAATAGATAAACAATGCCACTCATAATTGCGATAAGAATTAAAGCTTGCTTCCTGAGTTTTCGTCCTATTTCTTCATACGCAAATAAAAAGCCTGCGATCGGTGCATTAAATGCAATAATAAGACCCGCACTACCGCCAATAGCTATAAGAGCATGAATGAGTAATTTACGTTTGAGTTTTATAAAGCGATTAAAACCATAAAAGATTGAGCCACCAATATGAATACTGGGACCCTCAATGCCAATTGGTGCGCCACCCAGCATGCCTAGAAAAATAAAAACAATCTTGCCTACGGCTACTCGAAACGAGAGAAGTTTTTCACGAATACTTTTGTTGCGTGAATCAGTGGCAGCAATCAACTGTGGAATGCCACTGCCTTGAATATAGTGGCAATAATATTTGGCAATATAGACAATCAATACAAATGCAATAGGTGTTATGATGAAACTTAATAAAGGTTTAGAGTTAATTAAACTTTTAAAAATATGTTGAGCATAATCACTAACATATAAGAAAAAATCAATAGCAACAACCGCAAGTAAACTGGCCAACAACAAAGATAGATAGGTTTTTGGCTGATTGGGCAATTGATGTAGAATATATCTACGCATTTATGCCTTGGTATTAAATAACCCTGTAGAGAGGTAACGATCACCTCGATCGCAAACAATTGTTACAATCGTTGCATTGTTTATTTGTTTAGATAGTTCAATGGCACTGGCTACAGCGCCACCAGAGGATACACCAGCAAAAATACCTTCTATCGTTGCTAAATCACGTGTAGTTTGTTCAGCCGAAGCTTGAGAAACATCCATCATAGTGTCCACTTTAGACTCATCAAAAATACTTGGCAAGTATTCTTTTGGCCAGCGACGAATGCCTGCAATTTTAGCGCCATCTTCAGGTTGTACTCCAATAATTTGAATTGATGGATTCTTTGTTTTAAGATTGATAGACACACCCATAATCGTCCCCGTAGTACCCATGGCAGACACAAAATGCGTTACTTCGCCATTGGTATCTCGCCAGATCTCTTCAGCGGTTGAATTAACATGAGCATTAGGATTATCTTGATTTGAGAATTGATCCAATAATTTACCTTTGCCATCTTTTTCCATCTGCTCGGCTAAGTCACGCGCACCTTCCATGCCTTGCTCTTCAGTGACTAAGACCAAGTCAGCGCCATAAGCACCCATAGCATCACGTCTTTCTTGAGAAAGGTTGTCAGGCATAATCAAAACCATTTTGTAGCCCTTGATAGCAGCCACCATAGCCAAGGCAATACCCGTGTTACCACTGGTGGCTTCAATCAGAGTATCTCCCGGGGTAATATCACCACGTAACTCGGCTTGAGTAATCATATTAAATGCGGCACGATCTTTGACCGAACCAGCAGGATTGTTACCTTCAAGTTTAAGTAAGATGGTATTAGAAGGGTTGGGATTCAACCGCTGTAATCGAACCAATGGTGTATTACCGATGGTCTGGTCAATCGTTGGATAATTATTTTTATTCATATTTTATTATCTTTATTCAAATCTGAATAAAAACATTATCCAGATTACATGTTATTTAGAATTGCGTTTTTTACCTCTTCCATCACTGGATTGATATTAATCATTGCATCAGTGCATTGTGAGATAGCCGTATCGGGGTCTTTCAAGCCATGACCAGTTAATGTACACACAATTTTAGAACCTTCAGGAATTTTCCCGCTTTTAATATCACGCATTGCACCGGCTAATGAAGTTGCTGAAGCAGGTTCACAGAAAATACCTTCTTGTTCAGTCAGTAATTTTTGTGCTGCTAAAATTTCTTCATCAGTTAATGAGTCGAACCAACCACCTGATTCTTTTTCTACCTTGTGTGCTAAATCCCAACTTTGGGGGTGACCAATACGAATTGCAGTGGCAATAGTCTCAGGGTTGTCAATCATTTCACCTTTGATGAATGGTGCAGCACCTGCTGCTTGATAACCTACCATCTTAGGAGTGCTAGTAGCTTTGCCATCTTGATGGTATTCAGTGTAGCCCATCCAATGTGCAGAAATATTGCCGGCATTACCAACTGGCAAGCAGTGGTAATCTGGTGCATCGCCAAGTTCTTCGATAATTTCAAAAGAGGCAGTTTTTTGACCTTGCAAGCGGAACGGGTTAATTGAATTTACAATCGATACTGGAGCATGATCAGCAACTTCTTTAACCAAACGCATACCATCATCAAAGTTACCTTTGATTTGAATGATAACCGCGCCATGAATCATGGCTTGTGCAAGTTTACCTAAGGCAATTTTTCCTTCCGGAATGAGTACAAAGGCTTTAATGCCGGCGCGAGCTGCATAGGCTGCTGCTGAGGCTGAAGTGTTACCCGTTGAAGCACAAATAATGGCTTTCGAACCTGCTTCTACTGCTTTAGTTACCGCCATGGTCATACCACGATCCTTAAAGGATCCAGTAGGATTAAGACCTTCGTATTTAATATAAATATCAACATCTTTTCCCAATAAGGCAGGAATGTTTTCAAGGCGAATCAGTGGCGTATTGCCTTCACCTAGACTGATGAGGCGTGTGCTATCATCAACGGGAAGTCTGTCTTTATAATTTTCAATTAGGCCTGTATATCTCATTATTGTTATTTCCTTAATCTAGTGTTTCTACATGAATGATTTTAACAGCTTCTTGAATAAAATCATTTTTTTGAATTTCTTTAACTGCTTCATTAATCTCGCCAGTTTTTACTTTGTTGGTAATGATAGCAATATGAGCATTGTTTTGTGCATCAATTTGTTTTTGTACAACTGCTTCTACACTAATATTGTGATTGGCAAGAATGGTTGTAATGTCTGCTAGTACACCAGGTTTGTCAGTGGCTAACAGACGTAAATAAAAAATACTTTCGATCTCGTTATCATCTTGATGAGGCATAGCCTCAAAAGATTGCCAACCTAAAATGTCCTCACTTACAGTGCCTTTGATGATGTCCACCAAATCGGCAATCACTGCACTGGCCGTGGCTTCGTCACCTGCACCTGCACCATAGTAAAGTGTAGGGCCGACTGCATTACCTTTAACTAGTACTGCATTCATGACACCATCTACATTAGCCAATAGACGTTTTTTTGGAATCAGTGTTGGATGTACGCGCATTTCAATTTTGCCATCAGTTTGTTTAGCAATACCTAAGTGCTTGATGGAATAACCTAGTTCGGTGGCAAACGTAACATCTTCACCTTCGATTTTACTAATACCTTCGGTAGAGACTTTGTCGAATTGCAATTCACAGCCAAAAGCAATAGAAGCCAAAATTGCCAATTTGTGTGCTGCATCAATGCCTTCTACATCAAACGTTGGATCGGCTTCAGCATAACCCAAAGCTTGCGCTTCTTTGAGTACGTCGGCAAAGTCTCTGCCTTTGTCGCGCATCTCAGTGAGGATAAAGTTACCGGTGCCATTAATAATACCGGCAACCATTTCAATCTTATTGGCACTTAAACCTTGTTCTAAAGATTTAAGAATAGGAATACCACCAGCTACTGCTGCTTCAAATAATAAGTGAACGTTGTTATCTTTTGCAAGGGCGAGTAATTCATTACCGTGTGTAGCAATCAAAGCCTTGTTAGCGGTAATAACATGCTTGCCGTTGTTAATGGCTTTTTCAACTAATTCTTTGGCCAAGCCAGTACCACCCATTAGCTCTAAAACAATGTCAATATTCGTATTGTTGACAATAGTAAAAGGATCTTGTGTTAATTCTAAATCATCAGTTGGGCAAATTCTCTGTTGATTGATATCTCTAACAGCAGCATGTGTGATTTTAATGTTCGTACCACTACGACGAGAGATCTCAGTTTGATTTTTGTTAAGAACGTTAACAACACCACCACCAACAGTGCCTAAGCCTAAAATTCCAATATTCACGAGTATTAAATCCTATCTATGAATGATAAAGATGCAAATTATACCAATAGGGGTTTGATATAAGGTAGCTTATAAATCTAGTTTCGAGACTTTATTTGATTAGTGTAATGGCCACACATTTGAGTGGTCGAGAGTACCGAGTTGGAATTTTGTGTTGGTTGTTAAATAACACAGGCGCTAGGGCTTTAAGCATGTCTTCATAGACAGTTTTCTTAAAATCAATCACTTCTTCAATTGGATGCCAATAATCTACCCAGGCCCAGTCGTCAAATTCAATGTCAGAATGGTTATCTAACTTAATATTGCTTTCATCACAAGTGAGCCTTAACAAAAACCAAACTTGCTTTTGCCCAACGCAAACAGGCTTTTGTTGGCGTCTGATGTGATAGTCTGGCAAGTCGTAACGCAACCATTTTGGGGTTTTGGCAATAACTTCGACATGTTCAGAAGATAAGCCAACTTCTTCATTGAGTTCGCGAAATAAGGCCTCGAGTTCGGTTTCATTCTCATCAATCCCCCCTTGAGGTAATTGCCAAGAATCTTGTTGGTATCGTTTGGCTAAGAGTATTTGCTGTCTGTCATTGGTAATGACAATACCAACATTAGCTCTATAACCTTCGCTGTCTATCATTGTTCTATAGTACTACCCGGGTGTTAGTCCTCTCCAGAGAAGGCACCTAATAGTTGCAGTAGACTTAAGAATAAGTTGTAAATTGAGATAAACAAAGTCACGGTAGCCATGATGTAATTGGTCTCACCACCACGGATAATGCTAGATGTCTGAAATAAGATTAAACCACTCATGAGTAATACAAAAGCTGCTGATACTGTTAGTGATAAGGCTGGCATCGCAAAGAAATAAGCTGCAATACCGGCTAAAAACGCTACGATAATGCCTGCTGTTAAGAAGCCTGACATAAAGCTAAAGTCTTTACCAGAAGTGATTGCATAAAAAGACAAAGACAAGAAGATTAAGCCGGTACCTGTCATCGCCATGGCAACCAACTCAGAACCGTTAGAAAAGGCAGTTGTATACATGCCAATAACTGGGCCTAAGGTCAGCCCCATAAAACCAGTTAAAGCAAATACTGCAAGAATACCACCTGCTGAATTTTTAAATTTATTGGTTACATACAACAAGCCAAAATAACCGCCTAGCGTGATCAATAAGCCAAAGTGAGGTAAGTTTAACGACATTGATAGATAAGCCATTAAGCCACTAAATAGCAATGTTGCAGACAATAGTTGATAAGTGTTTTTTAAAACATTGTTAATGGCAATGCCACGTGCTTGAGTGCTAACATTTATGTTCATGATTTCTTCCTCGAATTTAAAAGTGTAAAATATGGCTATTTTATACCGAAAACACAAGATATGAGGTTTTTCACTATTTATATAAAGGTCTCTAGATGAAATTAATTTTAGGCCTTGGTGATACCGGTTTATCAATCGCTCGCTTCTTATCAAAACAAAATATTGCCTATAAGATTGCTGATAGTCGATTACAACCACCATTATTGTCTGATTACGTGGCTAAATTCCCAAATTCAAATCCTATTTTGGGTGATTGG
>DTVJ01000371.1:8672-22709 GCA_012963565.1 Piscirickettsiaceae bacterium | reverse complement strand
TGGACGACGAAGTTGATTATTATGTGTTGGAATTATCCAGTTATCAATTAGATTACACTCAAAATTTGGATTTACTAACCGGTGTGGTGCTTAATATCACCCCAGATCACTTAGATCGATATGCCAGTTTTGATGCATATATCGATTCAAAACTCAGTTTGTACGAACACTGCCAACATTTGGTGGTAAATTTAGACGAACAACTTGTTCCTAAAAAAGACACCGCTAGGCATTTTGGCATCGACATTCCCAAACAACCTCATGATTTTGGCACCGTTACTTGTCATGGTAGTTGTTACTTGCTTAAGGGTGACGATGTGTTAATAGATATCAATGAGATGCAACTGTTTGGAGAGCATAATGTTGTAAATATGCTTTCAGCATTAGCTTTGGGCGATCAAATTGGCTTGAGTGTTGAATCCATGGTGCAAAGCATTAAAGATTTTAAAGGCCTCGAGCATCGACTAGAATGGGTGGTAAAAAAACAAGGCGTGGATTATTACAATGATTCAAAAGCCACCAATGCTATTTCGACCATTAAAGCCCTAACAGCATTAATTAACCATCACGAAAATATTGTATTGATTGCAGGTGGTATTGCCAAACAAGAAGACTATTCAGCATTATTTGAACTGATTGATAAAGATGTGGCTAGTGTAGTATTAATAGGTCAAAGCGCTCAAGAATTAGGCAAAGGCATTCATCAGGCGCAAATCAATTATGCAGACTCGATGGATGAGGCAGTGAGTTTAGCCAGTACGATGATTAATGATGGCGTGGTTTTACTCTCGCCAGCATGTGCCAGTTTTGATATGTTTGATAATTTCGAAGCTCGAGGAGAGGCGTTCAAGAAAGCTATCCTTGGATAAATTTCATTGCTACCTCAACATCGTTAGTTTTTAGAAGCAGGGCGTTTGATTCACTTTTTAACCAAGTGCTTTGGCGTTTACATAGCTGACGTGTGGCGATAATAGCTTTTTCAATCATGGTAGATTTGTCGATTTCACCATTCAAGTACTGCCAAGCTTGTCGATAGCCCACGCAACGTATTGAAGGCAAGTCTTCATGTAAATTTGGGTTTTGTTTTAGGCGCTCAACCTCGGCTATGAAGCCATTGTCCAACATAGATAAAAAACGTCTTTCAATACGCTGATGGAGCTCGCTACGTTCTGGCATGAGGATGATTTTTTTAATCGGATAATCAATGCCTATACCTAATTTTTTGTTGCCTTGTAATTCACTCAGTGTTTTCCCGCTTAGATCAAATACTTCTAGTGCACGAGTCACTCTTTGTGAATCATTCGGGTGGATTCGATTAGCGGCTTTTGCGTCGATCTTGGCTAAGTCGTTATGCAATTCAGCAGAACCTCTATCTTTTAGCAGTTGATTAAACTTTTCTCTTGATTCTGTCGTAGATTCCGGCAAATTAGACAGGCCATATTCAAGTGCATTAAAGTAAAACGATGTGCCACCTACCAAGATCGGAGTTTCATCATTGTTAAAGGCTGTTTCTATTTGTACTTTGGCATCCTTAGCAAAGTCGTAGGCAGAGTAAGCTTCAGCTGGATCGCAAATGTCAATTAAATGATGTGGATAGTTTATTAAGGTATTAGTGTCAGGTTTAGCAGCACCAATATCCATACCTTTGTAAATCAGCGCAGAATCAACACTAATCAGTCGAGCCTTAAATTTCTGACTTAACTCAATCGCTAAATCAGTCTTTCCCGAGGCGGTAGGACCCATCAAAAATACAACTGTTTTATCAATTCTAATTGGCATAAAGGGCTTTTAATTACTAGGCATTAATAGATATAACCTACATTATAATGTCAGCACTAAACTTATTAGATACAAACGCATGTTTACAATTGAAAATCAAGTCAGTGGCAAAATTTTTCAAACTGATGGCACTGATAGTATCCTAGATGATGCTTTAATCCACGGGTTAAATTTTCCTTATGGTTGTCAAAAAGGCTCTTGTGGTAAATGTAAAGCCACCATTATTGAAGGCGAAGTTGGTTACGAAGGAGAAATACCTAGTGGCATTACTCCAGAAGAAGTTGCTGATGGCATGGCGTTGTTGTGCCAGTGTAGGGCCAAGTCTGATATCTCGTTGGTCGTGGCTGAGTTAGACAGTGTTGCTGATATTGAAGTTAGAACTTTGCCTTGTAAAGTAGAAAAGATTAAGCGTCTCAATCATGATGTGATACAAGTGTTTTTAAAAATTCCAGGCTCGGAGTCATTGCAATATTTAGCTGGGCAATATATTGATTTAATCCATCCTGATTTTGATCCACGTGCCTTTTCAATTGCCAATGCGCCTACTAATACTAGTCTGATAGAGTTACATGTACGCTTGGTTGAGGGTGGTAAATTCACCCACTTTGTGTTTAATGAATTAGAAGAAAAATCACTACTCAGAATCGAAGGCCCTAAAGGAGATTTTTTCTTCAGAGAAGACAGCAAAAAACCCGTTATTCTGGTGGCTGGCGGCACAGGTTTTGGACCGATTAAGGCCATCATTGAGCATGCAATTGCAAATAAACTGAACAGACAAATTTACTTGTATTGGGGAGTGAGAGACGAGGTTGATTTTTATATGGACTTGCCTTCGCAGTGGGCTAATGACTACGACAACATTCATTTTATTCCTGTCTTGTCTGAGCCAAACGATGAGTGGCAAGGTAGAACAGGCTTTGTACATGAAAGCGTTTTGAATGATTTTGATGATTTAACAGGCTACGAGGTGTATGCTTGTGGTCCACCAAAGATGGTCAAGTCTGCTGCTGATACCTTCATAAATCAAGGTATGATTAAAGACAACTTCTTTGCAGATGCCTTTGTATTTGCCTATACAGGAAATAATAATGAGTAATATGCAACAACATTTAACTGAGCAGTTAGAAACAGCACTCAGTCCAACACATCTTGAAGTGATTAATGAGTCACAGAATCATTCCGGCCCTGCCACTGAGTCACATTTTAAATTGGTGGTGGTGAGTGATTATTTTGTCGATTTAAAATTAATTGATAGACATCGTTTTATTAATCAATTGTTTAAAGAGGAGTTAAATCATATTCATGCGTTGGCAATGCATACTTACACGCCAGATGAATGGCTAATGAAAAATCGTGCGCCTGATTCTCCCAAATGTGCAGGTGGTTCAAAATCTTAAAGTTCTTACGTAGATTTTTTTATTTTTTATTCATACTGCTAAGCGCTTGCGAGGGCACGACAGCTGTCACTACTAGTACTACTAGCCCTAAGCTTAATCTTCAAGCAACAATAGAACCAATTCAGGTAGCAAAACCAGCACAAGTTGTCATTGAAAAAGACCTATGGCAATATATTGCCAATCGTTATACCTTGAGTGCGTCCAGCCAAAAAGATTTGTTTTGGCATATTGACTGGTTTAAGAAAAATCCTGATTATTTAACGCGCGTGACTAAGCGTGCAAAACCGTATTTGTACTTAGTGACTCAAGAAGTTGAAAAAGCTGGATTACCAATTGAAATTGCCTTGTTGCCGATTGTTGAGTCTGCGTATTATCCGTTTTCTTATTCACATGGTACAGCCTCAGGTCTTTGGCAATTTATTCCATCCACAGGTAAGCTTTACGGCTTAAAAGAAGACTGGTGGTATGATGGCAGACGTGATGTTTTGGCATCGACTAAAGCAGCGGTTAAGTATTTAAAAAATCTTAAAAAACTCTTTAAAGGTGATTTGCTCTTAGCCATTGCCGCTTATAATTCAGGTCCAGGTCGGGTGCAAAAAGCGGTACGCAAGAATAAAAGGTTGGGTAAAAAATCTGATTTTTGGCACCTAGACCTACCAGCTGAAACTCGAGGTTATGTACCTCGATTATTAGCGGTTGCTGAGTTGATCAAGCATCCTGATTTATATGGTCAAGAAATAACGCCTGTAGATAACAAACCTCAAGTACAAGTGGTGACATTAGACTCTCAGTTTGATTTAGCAACGATTGCACAGTGGGCAGATTTGAGCTTGGATGAGATATATTCACTCAATCCTGGCCTTAAGCGTTGGGCCACACCAAGCAATCCACCTTATGCTATTTTACTGCCGATTGATAAAGTCACTGAATTTGAGAAAAATCTCAGCACTCATCCGAAAAATGCACGCGTGCGTTGGTTGAGACATAAGGTTAAATCAGGTGAGAGTTTGAGTTATTTAGCACATAAGTTTAAAACTACCTTGGATCAAATCAAGAGTGTTAATAACTTAAGCAACAGTCTGATTAAAGTTGGCGAATATTTGATTGTGCCAGTTGCTCAACGATCTGAAGACGACTACGCGCTCACCGAAGATCAACGAGAAAAACGCAGACTGGATGCTAAAAAAACAGGTGTTAAAGTCATTCATACGGTGATTGACGGCGACAGTCTATGGAAAATTGCTAAACAATACAATACTCAAATTGACAGTATTGTTAAGTGGAATCATCTAACGCATTCTAAGCCGCTTAAAATAGGCAAGAAATTGGTGATTTGGCAAGCTAAAACTGACTTGTCTGAGTTAACTCGTGTGGGTATCGATATTAATAGAAAAGTTACCTATCGTGTTAAAAAAGGTGATAATTTATCGACCATTGCTAGAAGGTTTAAGGTCAGTGTCAGCAATCTTAAATCATGGAATAAATTAGATGGTAAAAAACCATTACAACCAGGGCAAAAGCTAAAAATTATTGTCAATGTTATCAATACTAAAATGAAATAAAAACATGAACGCACTACCGATTAATAAAATCTTTATAGCAGGCTTTGCTTTTGCACTCACGCATTGGAAAAAAATACTGGAAATTTCTATTCTTCCTTTGCTTGTTTCTTTGCCATTTTTAACGATCGCGCCTGAGTTATTAGGATCAATGGAGCAAGTGTTTAGTGGTGGTGAGTTGACTGATATACAGTTACCAGAATACATGATGATTTCTTTGATTTTGTTTTTTTATGGATATTTAACCTTATCCATCAATATGTATCGTTTAGTCATGCTGGGAGAGGCATCGGTGAATGGTTTGATACCGATTTTAGATTTTAATAAAATCATACGATTTGTTGGTTTGACATTGTTTATTGGTTTAGTAACTGTGATGCCAGTGATGATTACTGGCATGCCGTTTTTACAATTGGTGGTGTATTTTTTAATCATTCCAATTACTCTTAATTTTGTCAATATTGCCATTGGCCAGCCTTCAAAATATAAGTGGAGTTTATCTTTCCCCACACATGCTAACTTGTTTTTCTTGCAAGCTGTTTTGCCTGCATTAGTGACAATGTTGTTTGCCGCGTTAGCTAATATAATAGGACTAGGCCCCACATTAGAGTGGGTAGTTAGAGTAGTGGTTTTCTATTGGACACTAGTTACGCTGGCGTTGTGTTATCAATTAATTCAAACTAATAACTCAGCGCAAAGCCCTTAGGGTAGCGCATATCAAAAGTTGCTTGTTTAACTTTTGAGTTACTCTTTTTTAGCTTGTTGTATGCTTTGATAAATCTACCCAATCTTTCATCTTGTTTTTGATAGCCTAGAATCACTTTAACGTTAGGCTCGAGTGTTAGCTGATCAATGTTAGTTTTAGAGAATGATTTAATCACCATGGGGTTAGATAGTTCTTGATAATGCTTATAGTCTGTATATAGCTTAGAGACAATCATTTGATCTTGTTTTGAAAGCGCTAAAACAGCATTCGATACCACTGATTTTTTAGGAGTAAATAACTCACCATCGGTTGATATATATCCCGTACAGTTAGCTGTATCTTTTGCCTTACAGTTTGTGTTTTTCCAGCGCATGGCAATGCGTTGAGTCTCAACATCGATTTGAATCGAGTTCCAAAATAAGCGATTAATATGTGCTTTACTAACCCAAGATTCGTTTTCTAATGCTTGTTTTATCTGGTGTAAATCGAGTTGGTATTTGTCTTGAATAAGGGGTTGTATTTTATTTGCTAAGACTGTTTGAGTAATGGGTAATCTCTCGTCAATATTCCACTGGATATCTACTTTTAGAAATTCAGTTGGGTTGGATTTTAAAATGCTCCAAACAATGAAGGCCAGCATAGCAAAAAAAGGCAATGCCCTGGCGATAGGCAAGAGCAATTGAGTGATAGATTTTTTGCGTTTGTTATGTCGAGCGCTGCGTTTTTTAATCATTTAGAATTGCTAAAACCAGTTCGTCAAAACTCAAGTTAGCTGCTTTTGCCGCCATAGGTAACAATGAATGTGAAGTCATGCCTGGAACAGTGTTGATTTCCAAAAGGTAAGGTGTTTGATGCCGATCTACAATAAAATCAACTCGACCCCAAGTTTTGGCACCCATGATTTTAAAGGCATTCAAAGCAATTTTTTGTAATTGTTGTTCATCAGCACTTGAGAGTCCACATGGGCATAAGTATTGAGTTTCATCAGAGTGATATTTTGATTCATAATCATAAAACCCATGACCAGCAACAATTTGAATCACAGGAAGTGTTTTTCCATTTAAGATTGAAACTGTGTATTCATCACCTTCAATCCATTGTTCGATTAGTGCAGGTGAATCGTATTTCCAGGCCAATGTAAGCGCTTCGTCTAACTGTGAGGTATTGTTGACTTTACTAATACCGATACTAGAGCCTTCTAAAATCGGTTTAACGGCCCAAGGCAGGGGGAACTCAACCGCTGGGGCAGGTTCGCCGATATTGGCCAATACAGAAGGAGATAGAGGTAAATCATGCTCAGCCCAAATGGCTTTAGTGGTGGCTTTATTCATACATTGTTCAGAAGCACTTGAGTTTGAGCCTGTATAGGCTATATTTCTTTGCTCTAGTTGTTGTTGGATATAACCATCTTCACCACCACGACCGTGTAAAACAATAAAAGCCTGATCAAAAGAATGCGCCCATAACTCATCTAAATTATCTCCATGCCAGTCAAACTTAAAACATTCAACACCTTGGTTTTTTAAGGCGTTATAAACTGCTTCACCACTGTTGAGAGAAACGGCTCTTTCAGCAGAATTACCACCCATTAATACTACAATCATTTAAGAATCTCCAACTAATCTGACTTCAGTTTCTAGCACGATATTAAATTTTGATTTTACGGATTGTTGGATATGAAAAATCAACTTTTCAATATCTGTGGCGGAGGCATTATCTTGATTAATAATAAAATTTGCGTGTTTTTCAGAAACACACGCACCACCAATGCAGAATCCTTTTAGATCACTATCTTCAATTAGTTTGGCAGCAAAATAGCCTTTTGGATTTTTAAACACACTGCCACAATTGGCTTGGCCAATGGGTTGTGACTCGTTGCGTTTTTCTAGAAGTGCTTTAATATTCTGTTGTTTTTCAGCCTGCTTAAATTTAAAAGTAGCACCAATAAAATACTCATCTAAGTTTTTATTCAGTACTTGGCGATAATCAATGTCAAAATCTAATGCATTTCGTTCAAACACGATACCTGAGGTATTAATGGTTGTCACCGACTCAACAAAATGCCAGATTTCTGAGCCAAATGCTCCAGCATTCATAGCCAGTGCGCCACCAACATTGCCCGGGATTGCACTTAAAAATTCAGCACCATTGAGTTTTTTAGATTCACAAAATCTAGAAAGTTTTGCCAGTGTTGTTCCCGCACCAACATGGACAACATCATCCACAATATCAAGTTGATCGAAGTGTTTGAGTTTAATTACAACCCCGTCAAAGCCTTGATCACGTACTAATAAATTACTGCCTAAACCTAGCATTAAGATAGGTTTTTGGTTATTTTTTAGAAATTCAGATAGCTCATTGAGTGTGTCTGGAATGAAAAAATCTTGTGCTAAACCACCTGTCCTAAACGAGCAGTATTTGCTCATGGGTTCATTATGAGTCAGCATATTCCTGTATGAGTAATCCAACTAGGGAATGAATATCGCCAGCACCCAGGGTTAGTACAACATCCTCTTTCTGAATAAGGTTGGGTAGTATTTTAAAAACTTCCTCAACGTCTTGAATAACAATTGGATCTAAAGATGATCGTTGACGAATTGCATCGGCCAATGCGCCAGAATTAATATGAGCAATTGGCTTTTCACTGGCAGGATAAATATCTAATAAGATGAGTGCATCTGCTTTGGATAAAGCGCGAGCAAAGTCGTCAAATAAATCACGTGTGCGTGAATAACGATGGGGCTGAAAGATCACCACCAGACGCCTATTTTGATAGGTATTTTTTAAACTCTCAAAGACCGCATTAATTTCATTAGGGTGATGGCCATAATCATCAAACAGTGAAACGTTTCTGTTGTTAATATTTAATGATCCGTGATAGTCAAGGCGGCGAGCAACACCAGAAAAACCCTTTAACGAACTTTGAATAATATTCACTTCAATGTCTAATTCGCAGGCAACAGCAATCGCAGCCAAGGTATTAAGAATATTGTGTTTGCCAATTAAGTTAAGCTCAACTGGAAAGGTTTGACTGTATTTGTTACATATTACTTCAAAATGCATTTGTCGGTCTTGTTGAGTGATATTGATGGCTTGCACATCAACACCATCAGTAAATCCGTAAGTGACCAAAGGTCGGTGAATGTCATTGAGTATACTCATTACTCCAGCATCATCTGCACATAGCACACAAGCACCATAAAAAGGCAGGTTAGAAGTAAAGCTAACAAAGGCATCGGTTAATTTTTGGTAGTCATTATCATAGGTCGCCATGTGGTCTTGATCAATGTTGGTAATGACACTGAGCATGGGTTGCAAGTGTAAGAAAGATGCATCAGACTCATCCGCTTCTGCAATTAGATAATCGCTTTCACCTAGTTTTGCATTAATGCCAGTTGAGTTTAAGATACCACCGATGATATAGGTTGGATCAAGTTTAGCAGTTGTTAGTATATGAGTGATAAGGCTAGTGGTCGTGGTTTTTCCATGAGTGCCTGCCACTGCAATACCAAACCTGAAGCGCATAATTTCGGCCAACATTTCAGCTCTGGGCACAGTTGGAATATTAAGTTCATGTGCCTTGATTAACTCTAGATTATGCTCATCAATCGCACTTGATACCACCACTGCTTGCGCATTAATGACATTGTCACCGTGGTGTTTATCGCTAATTTGACAACCTAAGTCCTGCAATCTTTGAGTAACCTTGTTGGGACTAATATCTGAGCCTGAAATTTGATAGCCGAGATTATGTAATACTTCAGCAATACCACTCATGCCAGAGCCACCAATACCAATAAAATGAATATTGCGAATTCTAGAGTTAGAAGCGGGCCGTAAGTTGTTCACGCTTTGCTAACAGTAATAATACTGAATACTTGAATACCTTCTCCTTTACCAAATGCAGTCAAACCTTCACCTGTCGTGGCGGTGATGCCGATGTTATTCACATTGGTATTCATTAAGTTGGCAATGCTAGATTTAAGAGCGTCTAATTGGGGTGAAATTTTAGGCACTAAGCATTCAATGGCAATAGCCACATGATCAATGTGCCAGCCATTAAGATCATTTAGTGCTAGTTTTAAATATTCAGCGCTATTAGTAATACCTTGTTGGCAAAGTTTATCAGCTTCGACACCTAAAATATTTTGACCGGTGATGGATGAGATGGCGTTGGTGAGTGAATGCAAAATCACATCGGCATCGCTATTACCACTTAAGCCTTTAGGGTGGTCAAAAGTAACGCCACCTAATATAAGTGGTTTATAGTTTTTAATCTCAAATGCGTGTGAGTCTTGTCCTAGACCGGTTTTGATTTTCATTTTAAATAAAAGTTTGCCAACTCTAAATCTTCTGGCGTGGTGATTTTAAGGTTGCTTTTACGCCCAGCAACCAATAAAGACTTAAGCCCTAAGTGTTCAATCGCACTGGCCTCATCAGTAATGCTTAGCTTATTCTGTATCACGTTTTCTAATGCCTTTGATAATACACCAAAACGATACATTTGGGGTGTTTGTGCTTGCCAAAGGTTTGATCTATCTAGAGTAGTTTCAACAGTTGTATTGTTAGCTTGTTTGATGGTGTCAACCACCTGTATAGCCAGGAGTCCACCCGTTGGATGATCTTTAAGTTGAGTGATTAAATTAATGACTTCATCAGCCTTAACACAAGGTCTCGCTGCATCATGTACCAGCACCCAATCATTATCATTAGCAAAAGACTTTAAGGCATCTAAAGCAGCAATCACTGAATGAAAACGTTCTTTGCCACCAATAGCTGTTGACAGTAGTTTTGGATGATGACGAAATTGTGATTTTTCAAATTCGGTGTCTTGCTCAGCAATGGCTACTACACAGCCTTTGATTTGCTTGATATTAAGTAATGTTTTAAGTGTTTGATCTAATACGCTAAGTCCGTTATCTAACTTAAGATATTGCTTAGGTAAATCTACTTCCATGCGCGTACCAATACCGCTAGCGGGTACAATTAGAAAATGTTGATCGATCGACATTTTTGATTTAAATAACAAAAAAAGATAAAGTTATTATACCTAAGGCGTAGCTAAGGATTATCTGCCGAGTTTGGCGCTAATTCATTAATTTGATAATAGATATCTCCATCTTTAATTAGGCCAAATCGGTAACGTGCTTGAGATTCTAAAATTTCCATATTAGAGGCTGTTTCCGCCTTTAGTTCAATCATTTTTGTTTTGTTTTGCTTGTTTAGTGCTTGATTCAAACTGATATTTTGATCAATTATTTGTTGTTTTGTTACTAGGGAGCCTGGAAATTGATTAATAATAAAATTTTGACGAATCAGCGTCACCAGTACCACTAAAAGCACAATGGTAATCCAATATTGATAAAAAAAGCCAAATACGATATTCGACTTTTTTATGGTTGTTTGTTTCCTCAATTTATAAAGAGTACGGTTTATCCATCAGCAAGAATTTCACCATCTTTTTTGTCTTGAATAGCCATCCAAATACCGCCACCAATGATATAAATTGATGAAGCAATCACGCCGAAGGCTGCAATGTATTGTGCGGTGCCAGAGATAATTTCCATATAAGAGAGTAAGATTAAGGCAAGTGGTGCCACTAAAGTAACTGCCATTGTACTTAATAATAAAATATGACCCTTTTTAGCGCTATTATCAACTGTTGAATTCATTTTTATATCTCTCGGTTTTATTGAATTATGCCCGTATTATAGCACAGGTTTTTCTTAAGCTAAATTGATACAAATCAATTTTTTATAAGTCGTGTATTTGAATATTTATCATGCAAAGCAAGGTTGTTTTTGTTAAACAGTTGGTAAACAAACCCAAGCCCTAGCACTGAAAACGATACAATTGCCAATATAAACCGAATAAAGGCCTGTTTTTGAGTGATGTTCTCACCATTGTTCTGTTCTACTTGAAACTTCCAAGCCTTCATACCTAGAGTCTGTCTACCCTTAACCCATGACCAAGTAAAATAAAAATAAATGGTGATGAGAGCAATACCAAAAATAAGAAGATCATTTTGCGCTTGTTTGTCAAAAAATAGTATCAAAACCACGCCGATAATAAAAAAAGTCAAAGAAAAGGCTAAGAAAATATCATAAGCAATCGCCCCTAGTCGGCGCAATAAAGACACATTAGATTTCATTTGAGGTTCCTAATAATAAGTTTGGACTAACTACCGTTTGATTCAGATAAATACCCCAGTGTAGATGCGGTCCAGTGGCACGCCCGGTTTGCCCGATAGTACCAATGGCATCACCTTGTTTAAGGTATTGTCCTTGTTTGACCAATCGTTCGTTCATATGAATATAAACACTAATCAACCCTTGACCATGATCAAGAAATACGGCATTACCATTAAAAAAGAATTCACCTGCTAATATCACTTTTCCATCAGCCGGTGCTTTGATTGCCACACCTATATCACCCGCATAATCTAGGCCAGTATGCGGTCGACGGGCCTGACCATTGTAAAAACGTTTCAATCCGAAAGGACTAGTAGTGATGCCATCAACCGGGCGAGTGAATAACCCATTTGATAAAGAGCTGTCGGAAAATAATTTTCTAGCATTGGACAAAATAGGACGCTCTTTATTGATGCGATCCATGTGTGCAAGATTAGGGTTGACGTATTTTTTATTTTTACCTTTAAGAGTAATATGTTGCTCGGTGTAAGTATGTTTTTTTACTTCAAAGTTAAATGTTCGAGTAGAAAAATCTTGAATGGTGATAGTTTTTTTACCCGGTTTTGTCAGTAATGGAATACCAACTAACGCTTGCCAGTGTTGATCTTTAATGTGTTGCAAATAAAGAGGGACTTTATTGTAAAACGCTTTTGGATTACTATGATTAGTTTCAAAATCAATCACTGCTATACCACCTGGTATGGGTGTATTTTTAACCGGTATTTCGGCTAATAAAACACAGGGAAATAATAGCAACAGCAGGCTAAGTTTTTTCAATTTTTTCAACATGAGAGTAAATTTTTCCATCGCTTAATACCGTGGTCATTGATGCGCCTATTTTAACGTTGTCTGTTGAATGCAGCACCTGATTATTATCAAGTGTGGTGATACTATAACCACGTGAAAGTGTGTTGAGTGGCGATAGGTGATCAAGCCCAAGTGCATGACTTGTCAGTTTATTTTTTTGCCATTCAATGGTGTTATTGATTGATTTTTCTAATCGGTCACCTAAGCTGGTAAGCGTGTTTTGTTGTTGCTTAACAAGGTATTTGATACTTTGACTAAGTTGTACTTTCGAAAGCTCATTTAGTTGTTTTTTGTGCTGAATGCTTGCACTTGGTGAGTGTTGTTTTAATTGTTCAAACAAAGTATTGAGTTTGCCACGACTTAGAGTAATCAGCGTTTTGGTCTGATAGTTAAGGTGCGAGGTTAAGCCGTCTAGTTTTTGTGCAAATAAATTAAGTTGCCTATCTAAGCTTGGCATGCCAAGATTTAATTGTTTAAGTTGGTGTTGATAGTTGCCTAATGTTTGTTGACTTAATTGATATAAATTCGAATACAGTTTATTAAGCTTTGATATTAACTCTAAGCGATCTGGTGTAGCCAACATAGCACCAGCACTTGGTGTAGGTGCACGTAGATCACTAACAAAGTCGGCAATAGTGGTATCAGTTTCATGGCCAACAGCGCTAATAATAGGAGTTTCAGAGGCAAAGATGGCTCTAGCGAGTACTTCTTCATTAAAGGCCCATAAATCCTCTAAGGAGCCTCCTCCTCGTGCCACGATTAACACATCGCATCGAGTTGATTCGTCAGCCGCTTTGATGGCTTGAGCTAGTTTTTCAGCAGAGCCTTCTCCTTGCACTACAGAATCAAACAACAAAATATCAGCGAATGGATAACGTTTATTCAGTACTTTGATAATATCTCTAATAACTGCACCATTGGATGAAGATATAACTCCAATGGTATTCACCTCCAAGGGCAGTGGTTTTTTATGAGCAACATCAAATAAACCCTCATCTTTAAGTTTATTTTTGAGTTGCTCAAATGCTAACTGTAAATTACCAACGCCGACAGGTTCAATGTGTTGAATAATAAGCTGAAAATCACCACGTGCTTCGTATAAAGTGGGTGAGGCACGTACCAAAATCTCCATGCCATTTTCTGGGTTGAATTTAATATTGCGTTGATTTAATCGAAACAGAGCGCAACGAATTTGTCCTCGATTATCCTTGAGTGAAAAATACCAATGCCCAGAAGCGGGGCGAGATAAATTAGAGATTTCCCCCTGCAGCCAACAAGTGGGAATGTTATTTTCAATGGTTTTATTACACAGCGATAAAAAATCTGAAACTGTGTAGATTTCGTCAATACTAAACATGATTTCTCATCAACACAAACACCGCACCTGTGCCACCATCTTTGTCAGGGCAAGAATTAAACGCCAACACACTTGGATGTTGTTTTAAGTAGCTGACCACTTGGGTCTTTAAAATACTTAGTCCGTGCTCGGAATGATAGCCCTTACCATGGATTATGTGAATAAATTGTTCATTTTGGTGATAATACATAAATTGAGATAAAGACTCGCAAGCCTCAACTACTGTTTGACCGTGCAAATC
>DTVJ01000371.1:0-8572 GCA_012963565.1 Piscirickettsiaceae bacterium | reverse complement strand
TTTTTTATAGCAATGTTAACTTTGAGTTTTACAAGGCTTTAATTTGTGCATTTAGGCGTGACTTTTTTCTAGCTGCTTGGTTTTTATGCATTAAACCTTTGTCAACTGCCTGATCAATCATTTTTTGCATAGCTGTGAAACCACCTTGTGCTTCTTTTTTGTTGCCAGCTTCAAGTGCATACGTTACTTTTTTAATAAAAGTACGAACTTTAGCACGAATTTGAGAATTATGTTTGTTGCGTTTAACTGCTTGTCTTGCGCGTTTTTTAGAGCCTGCTGAATTAGCCATCGTATTAAAAATTTTTGAAAATAGTAAAAGGCATAATTATAAAGTCTTAAGTGCTAAAAGTCCATAGAGTTTACTAATTTAAGTGTCTTTTTCTTGTTTAGCAATAATTGCCAGGTTCTACCACCTTGTGACTTCCACAATGAAACTGCTCGAATGCCTGCTAACAGTAGTGCTCTAATATGATTGGCTGTATGCTGATTAGATAGATAAATTTGCTCGCCACTCACCATAATTCTTGGATTAAGCCCACCCAAGGTTGACTTATAAAGCTCGGCCAAGCGCGCTAATGAATTAGAATGGCCAATTTCAAAAAAATCTTGTTTTTTAATCACGTCAATTTCACCTGATATTTGGGCCAATAATTTTTGGTTTTTCATTAATTTTTTTTCAAGATTAATTAACGCTAAAGAATAAAAAATAATGTTTTTCATGCTCTTGGTTTTTTTGTCAAAAGCAACAGCAAGTGCACTCAGACCGATCGAAAGATCTTTTGGTGAATCAAACACTTCTTCAACATTGGTACTATTGGTCATAATGCTTTTCAAGCTGACTTCATTACTTTTTCTGTCGCAGGTGCCAGTTGAGGCGAGTTGATCAACTAAGGCTGTAGTTTGCAAAAGAGAGGCTAGCGCCAGTGTTTGTTGTTTTAATTTATTCATTATCTCTACTTTCAATAATTGCGCCACCTAGACAAACATCATGATCATAAAAAACGATTGATTGTCCAGGGGTAACCGCCCGCTGAGACTGGTCAAAAACTACCCTTAATTGGCCATTATCATCTTGATCAATCGTACAAGCTTGAGACTGCTGACGATACCGTATTTTGGCTGTACATGCCAACGGTAATATTGGGGGATTTCCAATCCAATGAGCATCAGAAGCACTTAAAGCCTTGTGATATAGTAATGCATGGTCGCCTTGCACGACTACCAGCTCATTATTCTCAATTCGCTTGTCTGCCACAAACCAGGGCTCACCCGATTCGCCGAAACCTCCCCCAATCTCGAGACCTTTGCGTTGACCCATGGTGTAAAAAGCCAAACCCTCATGATGCTTAATAAATTGACCATCTTGATCAACAATATCACCTTGTTGTTTGGGTAGGTATGTTTGTAAAAATTGAGAAAAATTACGCTCACCAATAAAACAAATACCCGTCGAATCTTTTTTATCAGCAGTAATTAAGTCGTGCTCAGTGGCGATTTCACGCACTTTGGTTTTGCTGATGTCACCCAGTGGAAATAGACTTTTTGAGAGTTGTTTTTGACCTAGTAAATATAAAAAATAACTCTGATCTTTGTTGTCATCTAATCCAGTCTTAAGCTGAAAAGTACCGTCATTTTCACTGATCCGAGCATAATGGCCAGTGGCAATTTTGTCTGCACCGAGAGACAAGGCGTGCTCTAAAAAGACCTTGAATTTAATCTTTTGATTGCACAACACATCGGGATTAGGCGTACGACCTTTTTTATGCTCTTGTAGAAAGTGATTAAATACATCATCCCAATAGTCAGCAGAAAAGTTAATGGTGTGGAGTTTAACGCCTAGTTTATCGGCCACTTTTTGTGCATCAGAGAGATCTTGCTCGGCCGTGCAGTGTCCATCTTTATCATCTTCTTCCCAGTTTTTCATAAACAAGGCTTCTACTTTATAACCTTGTTCTAACAACAATAGGGTGGCAACCGATGAATCAACACCACCTGAAAGACCGACAATTACTTTGTTATTTTTATTCAATGTGATGATTCAAATTGCTCATACGCCAATACAATGCGTTGTACCAATTTGTGTCGAACCACGTCTTTTGACTCAAAATGACAAAATGAGACTTGGCCTTCATCTGCCAATACTTTCATGGCATGGATGAGGCCAGATCGACTGGAATTAGCTAAGTCAATTTGAGTAATATCGCCCGTAATTACCATTTTTGAGCCGAACCCCATACGAGTTAAAAACATTTTCATTTGTTCAATGGTAGTATTTTGCGCCTCATCTAAAATAATAAAGGATTCATTTAAAGTTCTACCGCGCATAAATGCCAGTGGTGCCACCTCAATAACGTTTTTATCCAATAACTTGGTGACCTTGTCAAAGCCCAACATTTCATATAAGGCATCATAAATAGGACGTAAGTAAGGGTCGACTTTTTCGGTAAGATCGCCAGGTAAAAATCCTAGTTTTTCACCAGCTTCTACCGCAGGGCGCACCAATACAATGCGACGCACATCAGAACGTTCTAACGCCTCAACAGCTCTAGCAACAGCCAAATAAGTTTTACCTGTGCCTGCAGGACCAATGCCAAACGTACAGTCTTTATCGACAATAGATTTGACATAATGTTGTTGATTGGCACTACGTACATGAATAAATTTACGTCGTGTTTTAATATTAATGGTCTTGCTAGGTAGATCATCATGGGTACGTGTTCTGATACACATTTCAACATCGTGTACACTCAAGGATTGCTTATTAGATATTAAGAATAAATCTTGTAATACTTGTACAGCAAGTTGCTCATTATCACCATTAACGACAAAATCAGCGCCTTTGCTGTTAATTTCCACATCAAGACTTTTGGCAATCACCTCAAGGTGTTTGTCTAATGAGCCACAAATATTGGCTAATTGCTCTAAATTGTCAACATCAAGTGTTAGTTTCATAATACTTATTGTACCAACTCTCCCATTAAGGAGTTGCCACGTGCACCAGTAATCTTAACATCGATAATTTGACCAATTAGAGATTCGTCACCCTTGAAGTGCATATTGCGCATGTTTTCAGTACGGCCAAATAGGTTGTCATCTTTTTTGGCTTTATTTTCAACTAAGACTTTTTGTACGCTACCAATCATTGCTTTTGAAATTGTCTCAGTACTTTCGTCGATGGTTTTTTGCAGTAAAGCTAGGCGTTGTTTTTTAACTTCCATATCCACATCATCAGGGTAGCTGGCCGCTGGTGTGCCAGGACGTGCGGAATAGATAAAGCTAAAAGATTTATCAAAACCAATATCGTTAATGAGTGCCATAGTGTTGTTAAAATCGCTTTCATTCTCCCCAGGGAAGCCGATAATAAAGTCAGAAGATATTGAAATATCTGGGCGAATTTCGCGTAATTTTCTAATTTTTGATTTGTATTCAATGGCAGTATGACCACGCTTCATTAGCGTCAAAATCTTATCAGAACCACTCTGGATTGGTAGGTGTAGATGTGATACTAGCTCAGGCACTTCAGCATAGGCTTGTATTAAACTGTCACTAAATTCAACTGGGTGTGAGGTGGTATAGCGAATTCGATCAATCCCCTCAATTTGCGCCACAATGTTGATTAGTAGTGCCAAGTCAGAAACTTCACCATCATCCATTAAACCTTGATAAGCATTAACATTTTGCCCGAGTAGGTTAACTTCTCTCACGCCTTGATCAGCTAAAATTTGCACTTCTTTAATCACATCGTTAAACGGGCGCGATACTTCTTCGCCACGAGTATAAGGCACCACACAAAAAGTACAGTATTTACTACAACCTTCCATGATGGTAACAAAAGCAGTCACACCATTAGTTTCTGGTTCTGGCAGATAGTCAAATTTCTCAATTTCTGGGAAAGACACATCAATACTCACTTGCTTGTCACTTAAGGCATCGTTTAGCATATTGGGTAGTCGATGTAAGGTTTGTGGGCCAAAAATCATATCGACATAGGGTGCACGCTTTAAAATTAATTCACCTTCTTGTGAAGCTACACAACCACCTACACCAATTACTAAGTTGGGATTTTTATCTTTAAGTTTGCGCCAGCGTCCTAGTTGATGAAATAATTTTTCTTGGGCTTTTTCACGAATGGAGCAAGTATTGAGTAGTAGTACATCGGCTTCAAGCGCATCATCTGTGAGCTCTAAACCGTGTGAATGCTTGAGTACATCACTCATCTTGTTAGAGTCGTACTCATTCATCTGGCACCCAAAAGTGCGAATGTGTAATTTAGAAAGTGACATTACTTTTGAATATGTAGTGTTTGAGTTGGGTAGGCAATCTCTGCCTTATGTTTGGCAATAATCGATGCAATGTCGAGCAAGATTTGTTGTTTAACCTTTTGATAAGCACTCTTTCTAGTAGCATTGGTAAAGGCATAAACTGTAATGTCGAGCGATGAAGCGTTAAAGTATTCAAAGTAAACACGCACTGATTCAGAATGATCAATGTCTTTGTGTTCTTGTAGCAAGGTTTCTATTTCATTAACAATAGCAGGCAGTTGTTCAATGTCATCATAGCGAATACCAATCACTTCTTTGATACGACGATTGGTCATTCGTGATGGCGTTTCAATTGGAATAGAGGCAAAAATAGAGTTGGGGATATAAACTGGGTTTTTGCTAAAAGTACGAATACGTGTCATACGCCAGCCGATTTTTTCAACCGTGCCTTCAAACTTACTAGAACGAATCCAATCACCGGTTGAAAAAGGCTTGTCCATTTGTATCATTAAACCACCAAAGATATTAGACAACATATCTTTTGCGGCAAAGCCCATCACAATACCGCCTACACCACCAAAGGTTAGCAAGCTAGAAATTGAAAAACCTAAAAACTGAGCAATACCCAGTGCAATGGCAATAATAATGAGGATTTTGAGTAGACGAGTCATGAGTCTGACTGAGTCATTATCAACATTGGTGTCGCTCTCGAGCATATAAGCCTCAACACCAGAGACCACTCGAACTACACCCCAAGTAATAATAAAGATAGGCGCAATATCAATATATTCAACCACTTTGTTGAATGCTTCGATTTGCTCTTTAAAAGCATCAATAGAAAGATAAATCCAGCCAAACCAAATCAGCGCTTTTAGCGGCGTAGAAACTGCATCAATCAAATGATCGTCCCATCGATTTTTGGTTTTGTCAGTGTGACTAATAATTTTTTTAAGGATAAAGCCCAGTACAGCGTGTGCGATTAAGGCAACAACAAATAAAATACCCACAGTTTGGTAGGGCGTCATATTTTGTAAAAATTCATTCATAGCGTTATTTTAACTGACCTTTATGTCATTATTTCAAATACTTAAGAGGATTAATCGGCGCTTTAAATTTTTTCATTTCAAAGTAAAAAGACGACTCACCCGTCAAGGCAATGATTTGCCCTTTTTTAACTTGGTCACCATCTGCTACTTTAAGACTTTGGTTGTGAATGTAGGAGCTGTAAAAACCCAATGGATGTTTGATGATAATCATCTTGCCATGACTTTTCATTTTGTCACCACTATAGACCACTATGCCATCACGAATAGCGTGTACTGTCTGACCCGGCTTGGTATCAAAGGTTAGGCCTAAATGCTGTTTTGAAAAGGTTTTGATGACTTTACCCGTAACTGGAATAGACCAACTCTTTGTAGAAGACTTCTTTTTTATCAATATATTGTTGGTTTTTTTACTGAGTATGGCGTTACTTGCAAGGCGTGTTTGGTCAATGTTTTGTTGATTGATTGATTTTTCAACAATAATTACCGCTGGTTTAGGTGAAGATGAAAAGCAACCACTAAGCGCAATAGAGGTAACAGTAACACTTAATAACTTAACCCACATACCAAATCCCTAAAATAACAATAGCAATCAAAATATAGCCCAGGCGATCAATGTGTTTTTTGAGCCAATGGTCTGCTTGATGGCCAAATTTTTTGACCAAAAAAGCCACTAAATAATACCGTGCACCACGTGCTATTAATGAAATCAGTACAAAAGGCAATAATGCCATTGATAATACGCCTGCGGCAATGGTGAATATTTTATAAGGAATTGGGCTAAAGCCTGCAACTGCTATTACCCAAATGCCGTAATCAGCAAACCAAATCTTAGCCTTATCTAAAATAGGCAAATAGTTCAACTCTTGCAGAAAAGGCAAGAGGAAATCATAAGCGTAAACACCAATTAAGTAACCACCTACACCGCCTAACACAGAAGCCAGTGTACAAATTAGTGCATAGTGGTACGCCTTATTAGGTTGTTTGAGTGACATCGGTGCCAAAATTACATCAGGTGGCGGATATGGCAATACGAATGCTTCTAAAAAGCTAATAATAGACAGCCAGTAAATGGCGTATTTACTCTGAGCCCAATCTAGTGATTTATGATAAAGTTTAGAAAAAATCCGCATACAAATTGATTATTTTTTTACCATTGGGAAGCCTAATGCCTCTCGAGAATCATAATAAGTTTGTGCGACTTTTTGACTCATAGCGCGTACTCGACGAATAAATCTTGCACGGTCAGTTACACTGATGGCGTGACGTGCATCGAGTAAGTTAAATAAATGTGATGCCTTCATCACTTGTTCATAAGCAGGGTAGGATAAAGATTCTTCAATCAACTTTTCGTTCATGGCCTCCGCTTCGTCAAATTGTCTAAATAATACTTCAGTATCAGCGATTTCAAAATTGTACTTTGATTGTTCTACTTCATTTTGATGGAATACATCACGATAACTTACACCTTCAACCCATACTAGATCAAATACACTATCAACCCCTTGAAGATACATGGCTAAACGCTCTAATCCATAAGTAAGCTCACCGGACACTGGTTTACAAGCTAGACCACCTATTTGCTGAAAATACGTAAACTGACTCACTTCCATGCCGTTCAGCCAAATCTCCCAACCCAAACCCCAAGCACCGAGTGTTGGTGATTCCCAGTTGTCTTCCACGAAGCGCACATCATGCATGGTAAGATCAATACCAATTTCAGTTAAAGATTCCAAATAAAGATCTTGAATGTTTTTTGGTGATGGCTTAAGTAGTACTTGAAATTGATAGTAATGCCCTAAGCGATTAGGATTTTCACCATAGCGACCATCGGTAGGGCGACGGGAAGGCTGAACATAAGCAGCTTTCCATGGCTCTGGACCAATGGCTCTTAAAAAGGTGGCTGGATGAAAGGTACCAGCACCCATTTCCATATCAAAGGGTTGCAGCAAGGCGCAACCTTTTGATGCCCAAAAAGACTGTAATTTTAAGATTAAGTTTTGAAATGATACGGTTGCATCTAAGTCTGATATTGACATACGAAATCAATGAAAAATAACAAAAATTTTACCGCATCAATGTAGCCTTAAGGACTTATTTAAAAGGGTAAGAAAAGTTAAAAATAGGGGCTTTAATCAAAACCGGGAAGAATTAAGTTAGGCCCCTAAACTAAAAAGCAATCGAAACGTATATGGAGGAGATAAAAAGCTTTTTAGTCGTATCATTAAAAAAATGAAGGATTTTAATGATTCTAAAATTATAGTACAAAATGAACGCTATATTACAATAATTGAATAATTTTCTAAATTATTTTTAGTTTAAGCAGTTCATCTTTTAAATCGACCTCGGTAAGATTGTTAAAATCGTCTAAATTAAACGTGCCAACACCACCACAAACTTCATACCAAGCATAGCCCGCAGTCCAGTCTGAATGCGTGTAATTATCTTGACGCTGACGAACAATGCACAAAATCTTATTATCTCGATAGATTAAGTTGTATGGTTGTGAATCTCTATGTAATGCTTCGATAAAATCCCAAGCATCACTAATACTGTCAAACCAGTAATTAACCAATGGATATTTTTGATTATTTTCAATAGGTAGTGGCTTTTCTCTAACAAAACACTGCAGATGAAAATGATTGACTGAGGCGTAGGCACCATAGGAATTATAAGCCAGTGTAAAACCTTTAATACCAATGGACACAGCATTTGCCATCATCCAAGCAAATTGATGTAGGTCGTAAGTGAGTAGTTGTGCATGTTCTTTTTTGGGTTCAACAACAATTAATCCATGTAAATTAGCAAAGGGAAATTTGTTGTATAAAAGAGAGATGGGCTTATTAAAAAACTCGCCTTGCCAAAAAACCTCTTTTTGTAAAAATGGCTTATTGAAGTTAAATCCATTTTGATCAAAATCCGTACTCATGCCCTTGGTTTGGGTATTGGACATACGTTGAGGGCGTAGTGCCCTAAGGGGATTGTATTGCAACTCAAAGCCACCTATTTCACGCCATTTGGTAACTTCCAATGTATTTAGATCAATCTGCTTTAATTGGTTGAATACATTCACATCATCGGGCGCACCAGTGGCTGGCTGATTTTTTAATATTTCAAATTTTTTGGCTAATTTAGGTTTGAGAACTTTCCATAGTTTCTCATCAAAGATGGCATTCGCTAGCACTAGGATAAATACACCTAACTCATCATGCTCAAGCATCGTATCTAAACCATCAATAAATGCTTGTTCAAAGGCTGTTTTTGATT
>DTVJ01000370.1:12388-15104 GCA_012963565.1 Piscirickettsiaceae bacterium | reverse complement strand
ACTGCACCCTCTTCGACAATCACACCCTCGACTACTTCTGATCTTGCGCCAATAAAGCAGTTATCTTCAATAATCGTTGGACTAGCTTGTAGAGGTTCTAACACACCACCAATACCAACACCACCAGATAGGTGAACGTTTTTGCCAATTTGTGCACATGAACCAACGGTTGCCCAAGTATCAACCATAGTGCCTGAATCAACATAGGCGCCGATATTCACATAACTTGGCATAAGTACCGTATCTTGTGCGATGAAAGAGCCACGACGTGCACTGGCTGGTGGTACCACACGTACACCCATTGCTTTAAATTCTTCTGGTGTTAGGTCGGCAAATTTTGAAGGTACTTTGTCATAGTATTGAGTAAACCCTCCCGACATTGGCACGTTGTCTTCTAATCTGAAAGAAAGTAGCACCGCTTTTTTTAACCACTCGTTAACCATCCAGTCGCCAATGCCTTGTTGCTCGGCAACACGCGCTTGACCGGAATCGAGTAAATGGATAGCTTCAGCTACTGCTTGTTTGATTTCTGTACTGGCTGATTGGGGGTTAAGGTTGGCCCTGTCTTCAAAAGCCGCTTCAATAATATCTTTCATGCTAAGTTCTTTAATAAAATTGAACATTATATCAGAGGCACATTTTATGCTTAAGACTTAAACGTATTATTGATGCATACTAATGCGTGAGTAACCCCCATTAATGATATGATGTTGACAAATCATTAAACCCAGTAAGAGTGCGTGAGTCAAAAATCTATTCAAGTTGATAATCTGTATACGGAAGGCGAGCAATGGGTGCAAAACCTAGGTGAAAAAACCGTTCATGCCAAGCGCATGAAAGGCAAGTTTAGATTGGTAAAATGGATCGCAATGTTGGTATGGATGCCGTTTTTTATTGGTCCATATGTGACTTGGAATGGTCAACAAGCCATTTTGTTTGATATTGAAAAAAGACAGTATCATTTGTTCGATATTACCATCTTCCCACAAGATCTTTGGATGCTGACCATGGTGTTATTGTTCTTAGCTATTTTATTAGCAGCAATGACCACAGTCTTGGGCCGGGTATTTTGTGGTTATTTTTGTTTTCAAACAGTTTGGACGGATATTTTCACCAAAGTAGAAGCATACTTTGAGGGTACGCCGGATAAACGCCGAAAGTTAGAAAAATCCCCTTGGGATTTAACCAAAATTAGGATTAAAGTTAGCAAACATTTGGTTTGGTTCGCTATCGCACTGCTCTCAGGCATCACTTGGATGTTGTATTTTGGCGTATCGTGGGCTGATTATTTCGATGGCAGTGCTTCTAACACTACTCTATCAATCACAATGTTTATTTCCATTGGTGCTTATACATTTGCAGGTCATATGCGTGAGCAGACGTGTTTGTGGATTTGTCCTTATGCGCGTATTCAAGGTGCGATGGTTGACAAGCAAACCATTATGCCTACATACGATTATTATCGCGGTGAGCCACGTGGCAAACTCAATAAAGGTGAATATATCGAAGGCCAGGGTGATTGTATTGAGTGCAGTCAATGTGTGGCTGTGTGTCCAACCGGTGTCGATATTCGTAAAGGACAAGAATATGGCTGTATTACTTGTGGTTTGTGTATTGATGCTTGTGATTCAGTGATGACTAAGGTAGGTAAACCTAAAGGCTTGATTCGCTATACTTCATTCGATGAAATGAAATTTAATAAGCCACTAAAAGCTTTATATAAGCGTCCTAGGGTTATTGTCTACTCTGCAATTTTACTAACAGCCTTATCAATTTTGACTTATGGTATGTTTAATATTGCCCCAATGGAGCTCAACATATTGCACGGTAGAACGCCACTGTATGTACAACTCTCTGATGGTTCAATTCGTAATAAGTATGAGCTCAAAGTGATGAATAAAACCGATCAGCCGATGTTAATTGATGTGAGTTTTAAGAGTACTATTAAGCATTTAAAATCTCAAAAAGGACACAGTGGTATCGTCATACCCTCAGGCAATGTTAAGTCGATTTATATTTATTTGAAGGCTTTTGAGCGTGATATTGATGATGATGATCAGGTTGTGTTTTTGATTAAGAGTAATCGTGCTACTTTAGAAAGAGCCTCGTTTTTTGCTTCCCCTTAATGGTTTAATTCAATGACTTTTCATAAAAGCCCAATGATGGTGTCAATGCTGGTGTTGTTTTTAATTTTGGTGGGCTCTACTGTGTATCGTATTATCACCGCATTGGAAACTCATCCAGGTCTAGTGGTGGAAGATGCCTATTTGAGCGGTGAAGCTTATGCCGATACCTTAGGCTCTAAAAAGCGTTTAGCAGAACAAGGTTGGACGCTGGATTTATCTATTCCAGCATCCGTTACTCATCTAGTGCCGCAGATTTACCAAGCTAGTAGTGCACAACATGGTAAGACCTTAATGGGTGCCAAAGTAATGTTGTATTTTTATCGACCACTAGAACAAAAGCAAGATTTTTACTTGCCGATGACCTTTGATAACGACTCTTACCAGGCACAAGTTAACTTACCATTAAAAGGTAGATGGGATGTAGTGGTTGAAGTAACTAAGGGTGCATTCTTACAAAGAGCATCAGTCAAGCTTTTTGCCAACTAATCATCGTGACAGTGATTATGGTGGTGCTCATAAGTGGCCATTAAATCATCCATCTGGTCAGCAAATAAATCATTAAATTGTGAATCTTTGAGAATAGATTCGGG
>DTVJ01000370.1:5344-12288 GCA_012963565.1 Piscirickettsiaceae bacterium | reverse complement strand
GAGTCTAGCAAACTTTCGGTGCCAGTGAGTGTGGCAGTTTCATGCAAAAAGCTCTGATTGACTTTTTGATTAAGGTTGAGAAAGTCAATAACTGAAATTGGAATAAATGGATTTGGTTTAAAGGTCTGTGGCGTGTAACCTAACTTAATATTATTTGCGCGTTCAATGTTGCCACTATCAGCTTTAGTCAGACCGAGTAAAACTTTGATGAGTGAGCTTTTTCCAGCGCCATTAGGGCCAATCAAAGTAATAAATTCGCCTTGCTTTAACTCGAAACTAACTTTGTCCAGTATGCTCTTACCATGATGGCTGAGACTAATATTGTTGGCGCTAATGAGTGTTTGAGGTGTGGTCACAGAAACAAAATAAAATAAAATCTATTTTATACCTGCAAGATGAGAGTTAAGTCTTATCTTGATCAGTAAAAATTGGTAAAATTTGTCCCATGTCGCATCAACTCATTTTAATGGATGGATCAGCCTTTTTGTTTCGGGCTTATTTTTCTACCCTTTCTCAAAATTTAACCAATGCAGATGGCTTCCCTACAGGGGCGATGTTTGGGGTAGTGAATGCCATTAAACATTTACAACGTCATTATCCACAGGCCAAAATTATTGCGATTTTTGATGCCAAAGGTAAGAACCATCGGCATGATATTTACCCAGAATATAAAGCCCATAGAAAACCAGCTGATGAAGAGTTGGTCATGCAAATAGATCCACTATATGAAATTATCCGCGCTATGGGCTTTCATTTTATTTGTGTGCCTGGGGTTGAGGCGGATGATGTGATCGCTACACTGAGTCAGTGTGCCGATCAAAATAATATTAAAACCATTATTGCCAGTGGCGATAAGGATTTGATGCAATTGGTGGGTGATAATATTTCTCAGCTTGATATGAAGGGTAAGTTGTATGACCATGAAGGCGTCATGGAAAAAATGGGCGTACGTCCAGATCAAATTATGGATTTCTTAGCACTAACTGGCGATAGTGCTGACAATATTCCTGGCGTACCCAGCGTAGGTCCAAAAACAGCTATTAAGTGGTTAGAAGCCTATGGCAATATTGCCGGGGTTAAAGAAAATGCCGATCAAGTAACAGGCAAAGTAGGTGAGAAGCTCCGTGCTAGTTTTGATTTGTTGGACTTATCTCACAAATTAGTAGAACTAAAATTTGATGTTGATTTGCCTTGTGATATTCTCACTGATGAACCGGGCCCAGACAATACCAAACTAGCAAGTTTATATCAACAATTCGGGTTTGCAATGTGGCTTAAACAGCTTAATGCTGCGAGCGGATCAAACAGTCCTGAGCCACGAGCGGTACAGGCTAGCGAGCCATTAATCGAGACCTCTGAGGTTGCAACACCACCGACTGACTTATTGGCTGACTATTCTCAAACATTAGTGTTAGATACACACACCTTTGAAGCTTTATTTCAAAGGCTGGAACAAAGTCAATCCTTTGTGTTTGATTTGGAAACCACCTCACTCGATTATATGAATGCAGCTATTGTTGGCTGGGTGTTTTTAGTTGATAAAGACAGTTTTTATGTGCCGGTTGGGCATGATTATTTGGACGCACCAAAGCAACTGGATTTTGATGATGTGCTAGAAAAATTAACGCCTATTTTAGAATGTGCATCAATCAATAAAGTTGGTCAAAACCTAAAATACGACACGCATGTTTTAGCTAATTATAATGTGGAATTAAACGGCATTATTGACGACACAATGGTGAAGTCTTATTGTTTGAATTCGGTAGCAACTCGACATAATATGGATGATCTGTCGATGCATTATCTGAATCACCAGACCATCCATTTCTCTGATGTAGCCGGCAAAGGAAAAAAACAAATCACCTTTAACCAAGTTGGCTTGAATGAGGCTTTTCCTTACGCCTGTGAGGATGTGATTGTCACACATGAGCTCAATCAAGTATTGGAAGATGACTTGGCTCAATATCCAAAACTGGCTAAACTTTATCAAACCTTGGAAGTGCCTTTGATTAATGTATTGGTACGCATGGAACGTAATGGTGTGGAGCTTGATGTTGACTCACTCTATGCACAGCAAAGAGATATTGTCGCGCAGATGAACGAGATTCAGGCGCAAGCGTTTGAAATGGTAGGCGATGTATTTAACCTAGAGTCTCCGAAACAAATCCAGCAAATTTTATTTAGTGAAGAAGGCTTAGGTCTAGAAGCGAAAAAGAAAACACCAAAAGGCGCTCCATCGACCAATGAAGAAGCATTAAAACTTTTGGATCATCCATTAGTAGATTTGATTTTGAGCTATCGTACCCTGACCAAGCTTAACTCAACCTATCTTGAAGCCCTGCCAAAGCAAATTGATCTTAAGACAGGACGATTACACACCTCGTATCATCAAGCAGTTACGGCAACAGGACGCCTTTCATCATCAACCCCAAATCTTCAAAATATTCCGATTCGATCAGAGCAAGGTGCACGTATCAGAGGGGCGTTTATTGCCAGTGAAGGCAATGTGATTATTGCAGCTGATTATTCGCAAATTGAGTTGCGCATCATGGCTCATATCTCAAAAGACGCACATTTATTAGAAGCTTTTAATAACAATGTTGATGTGCATAGCGCTACAGCATCGATGATGTTTAATGTGCCTGTTGATGAGGTGACTAAAGATCATCGTCGCAATGCCAAAGCCATTAATTTTGGTTTGATTTATGGCATGAGCGCCTTTGGTTTAGCCAAACAAATTGATGTTTCTAGAACTGAAGCCAAACAATACATTGATGCATATTTTGAAAATTATCCAAGTGTGTTGAATTATATGGACAACACCAAAGAGACTGCCAAAGCTCAAGGTTATGTTGAGACAGTGCTAGGGAGGCGTTTATATTTGCCACAGATTAATGCTAAAAATAAGATGTTACAACAACATGCTTTACGCACTGCCATCAATGCACCAATGCAAGGCTCATCGGCCGATATTATTAAAAAAGCCATGCTCGATGTTGATGAGTGGATTGGTCAAGATAACGATGAGATTAAAATGATCATGCAAGTGCATGATGAATTGGTTTTTGAAGTGAAAGCTACAAAAGCGGATGAGTTTGCTAATAAAATACAAGCATTGATGAGCGACACCTATAAGTTGGATATCCCACTGGTGGTCGATGTCGGTATTGGGGATTCTTGGCAACAGGCGCACTAGACAACTATGAAAGAACAATTACATGCACTATTACAACAAAGTTTAGCTTCGCTGGTAGTCGATGGTGTACTTAGTGAGGTGCCTGACAATATTCGCATTGACCATTCTAAGGACAAAACTCAGGGTGACTTTGCTTCAAATATTGCTTTGGTATTGTCTAAGCAAGCTAAGTGTGCACCCAAAGTATTGGCAGAAAAGATAGTTGCTAATCTTGCTGATAGTACTGAGATTGAAAAAACAGAAATCGCTGGTCCTGGCTTTATTAATTTCTTTATGTCGCAAGGCTCCAATTCTTCTGTAATTGATCAAATTATAGATCAAAGCAATGAATACGGAATGTCTGATTTTGGTGTTAATCAACGAGTTTTGCTTGAGTTTGTTTCAGCTAATCCGACTGGACCACTGCATGTAGGCCATGGTCGTGGCGCGGCTTATGGCGCAACTGTGGCGAACTTATTACGTGCCATTGGCTTTGAAGTTGACAATGAATACTATGTGAATGATGCGGGTCGTCAAATGGATATTTTGGCCACATCAGTTTACTTGCGTTATATTGAAACCGATAAATTCCCAGATAATGGTTACAAAGGCAGTTACATTTTTGACATTGCTAAGCAAGTCAATGGTATTGAAAAATTCGATATTTTTGATGGTGTTAGTGCCGATGAAAAAGATGGTGGTGATAAAGAGAAACACATTGATGATTTGATTGCCAATTGTAAAGTCTTGTTAGGCGACGATTATAAAACTATATTTGATTTGGCCATTGATGGCATCTTAAGTGGTATTAAAACAGACTTAGCAGAATTTGGCGTTGACTATAAACAATGGTTTTCTGAACAATCTTTGGTGGATAGTGGTTTGTCGAAGACAACGGTTGAAGCATTGCAAGCATCAGGCCATATCTATGAGCAAGATGGCGCCCTTTGGTTTAAAACCACTGATTTTGGCGATGACTTAGATCGTGTTGTGGTTAGAGACAATGGTATGCACACTTATTTTGCCTCTGACATTGCTTACCACCTTGAAAAATTTGAACGTGGTTATGACAAAATTATTAATATTTGGGGTGCGGATCATCATGGCTATATTGCGAGGGTTAAGGCATCTGTTACAGCACTCGGAAACGATGCTGATAAGTTAGAAATTTTATTGGTGCAATTTGCTAATTTGTATCGTGGTGGCGAAAAAGTAGCCATGTCGACTCGTAGTGGCTCATTTGTTACCCTTGAAGAGTTGCGCAATGAAGTAGGCAATGACGCTGCACGCTTCTTTTATGTTTTGCGTAAATCAGAGCAGCATATGGATTTTGATTTGGATTTGGCCAAGTCTAAAACCAACGAAAACCCAGTGTTCTACATTCAATATGCTCATGCGCGTATTTGCTCAGTGCTTAAACAAAATACTGGAGATTCGTCGGCAGTAGATTTGACACTATTAAACAATGAGGCAGAAACTGCACTGATTAAGCAACTCAATCGTTACAAGGATGTATTGCAATCTTCGGCACTTAATTATGAGCCGCATGTATTGGCTTATTATTTGCGTGAATTAGCAGGTGATTTCCATAGTTATTATAATAGTAGTGAATTTTTGGTAGAAGATGCCACACTTAAAAACTCAAGGTTACAATTGATTAGTGCGGTTAAACAAGTTATATCGAACGGACTAGGATTGCTGGGCGTTAGCGCACCTGATTCAATGTGAACGACCAAGCTCAAAGAGACGAAGCCCTAGACATTACACAATCTTATATTGTTCAAGCCCCAGCCGGTTCAGGCAAAACAGAGTTATTGACTCAGCGTTATTTAAAGCTTTTATCCACTTGCTCAGATCCCGAAAACGTCATTGCCATGACTTTTACTAATAAGGCAGTTGATGAACTCACCGAGCGTGTTTTGTCTTCTTTAAAATCAACCAACCGATCTCGACCAAGAGAGTCACATAAGCAAATTACTTATGATCTTGCCTTAGAGGTTATGGGGCGTTCAAACGACAGAGGTTGGCAGTTATTACAAAATCCAAAACGCCTTAAAATTTCCACTATTGACGGCTTATCCAGCTTGATTACCAGTCGCTATCCTTTACGATCACAATTGGTGCCGCCTCGTATTATGGCGCAAAAATGGGAGCGAGATCGAGCATACAAGCAAGCCGCTATTCAAACGCTATTGATGATTGATGATGCGCAGCATGGAAAATCGATTTCAACCTTGTTGCTGTATTTAGACAACAATGTTGAGAAGTTTTACCGATTGATTATGCAGATGCTGTCTAAGCGCGATCAATGGTTAACGCGTTTGTATCGAGGTGATGCACTAGATCCTGACGTTCTTAAAGTTAGTGCTGAGAAGATTGTCGTACAGCACTTAATCAGGTTGGAGAAAATAGCCAAACAACATTTGAGCAGTCAGTTTTTTGCATTGATGTCATCGAGTGCTAAACACGAATATGGACAAGTTCAGTCTTTACCAGGTCATGAGATCTCAGACCTTACCAGGTGGCAAAGTGTTCAATCATTGTGTTTAACCAAGGGTGGATTATGGCGCAAGAGTCTCAATAAAAATAATGGCTTTCCCGTAGAGCTTAAGACGCAAAAAAATGAACTGATTGATTTGTTACATTCGTTATCTGAGCGAGAATCATTAAGAGAGGCATTACATCAGGTAACACAGTTGCCTGATGTTGATTTTTCTAAAGCACAGACTCATACTTTAGCCATTATTGCACAAGTGTTGAAGCTGTGTGTGGCACAGCTCAGTTTGCATTTTGAACACGAACAAGCCCACGACTTTATCGAAGTGGCATTGCTCGCTAATCAGGCATTAGATGATCGCTCTAGCATCAGTGATATTGCTTTATTTTTAGATTATAAAGTACAACATTTGCTGATTGATGAGTTTCAAGACACTTCAACTTCTCAGTTTAATGCCATTGAAAAGCTTATTAAAAATTGGCAAGTAGGCGATGGTAAAACCCTATTTTTGGTGGGCGACCCTATGCAGTCTATTTACCGATTTAGAGAGTCACAAGTTGGGTTATTTTTGCAAGTCAAAGCACAAGGTATTGCTAGCATTAAGCCAACCTCATTAGTACTGAGTACAAACTTTCGTTCATCACAAAGCATTGTTGAAGGCAATAACAAATTCTTCCAGTATATATTCCCCACCAACGAAGACATTTATCAAGGTGCGATCAGTTATTCACCTTCAAATTCCGCTTCAGACGTGGTTAATAATCAAGCGATTGTTTTCCATCCGTTTGCTTATGATCAGTTTCAACTTGAAGCGGAAACAGTACTGAATATTGTCAAATCCTCGCTTACTGACAACCCTACAAGTGAAGTAGCGGTACTAGTGAGAAACCGATCGCACTTGAGGGAAATTGCTCAGCTATTTAAACAACACAATATTCATTTTGAATCGCTTAAAACTACACCATTAAAAGATCACTTATTAACCCGAGATTTGTTTTCACTGGCTAGGGCATTGATGCATTTAGGCGATAAGCTGGCATGGTTAAGTGTGTTGAGATCACCCTGGTGCGGCTTGTTGTTGGAAGACTTGTTGGTCTTATCTAAGAATGATGAGAGCATTATTTACGAGCAGTTGGCTGATGCCGACGTGTTGAATAAGCTTAGCAAAGATGGGCAAAAAAGAGCGCAGCATGTTTACCACTGTTTGCAGGATGTGCTGGATAATCAAGGTCGATTTAATTTTGTCGAATTGTTAACCTATGCGATTGATCA
>DTVJ01000370.1:0-5244 GCA_012963565.1 Piscirickettsiaceae bacterium | reverse complement strand
AACAAAATTTTGAACGTTTGTTTAAGAGTTTGTTAGGCACGTTGGTGCATCAATATTATGAACATGTATTATTCGAACCTAGTGCAGAAAGTATTGCGGCAAGGTTGATAGAAATTGGCACCTCACCTAGTGATCTAGATGAGTGGGTTACATTTGTTTTAAGGTTGTTGAGCAACACAAAACAAGATCCACAATTTAACTGGTTGTTTAAGGATCGGCCTTCAACATTAACCGAGGCTGAGTTTGTTACTCATGAGCACACCATCGTGATAGATCGGATGTTTATTGATGATAATATTTTATGGATTATCGACTTTAAGACGGCCGAGCCAGCACAAGGTGAGTCACTCACTCAATTTATTAGCAGACAACAATCACAGCATGCTAAACAATTGTTATTTTATAAAGAAACGCTTAATGAAATTTATGACAATGATATTAAATGCGCGCTTTACTGCCCTGTGGTTAGTCAGCTGATTGAAATAAAGCATTAATCATCGCCACTGCATCACAACCTGCATCAAAAGCTTGCTGTTGATTTTTAAAGTTAACGCCACCGATACCAACAATGGGAATATTTAGCACTTGTTTGGCTTGAGTAATAGTGTCTAGTGAGCAGTTTATTGCGTTGGGCTTGGTACTTGATGGAAACAATGCACCAAAAGCCACATAATTAACACCTTGATCTTGGGCTTGTTTAGCTAAATTAATATCATCGTAACACGACATGCCAATGATAGCATTACCACCTAATCGTTGCCGAGCGTATTGGATTGATGAGTCATTTTTGCCTAAATGTACGCCATCGGCGTTTATTTTTTCAGCTAGGTTAATATCATCATTGATGATAAATAAAGTATTATGTCTTAAACACAGCTGTTGTAATTGTTTAGCCTCATTAAGCTTAATTAAAGCATCAGTTGTTTTGTGTCGATATTGCAAGATATTAATTTGATGTTGTTCGATGGCTTGTTTGGCCAAATTTAGATCAAGTTTTTTGTCAGGAGTGATGGCATAAATACCACTAATTTTTTTATAAAGATTTTTTTCAATCATAATGGTCAGTTTTCAACTAAGACACAATCTGTTAATCGCGGTTTTCATTATAGTGATTATTGGCACTATGTGGCTTTTGATAGAATTACTCTCGTATTCATTAATTGTCATACAAGGCAAAGAGCCACCGCCATTAACTGAAAACGAGATTGTGTCACAGGAAGTGTCTTATATAGAGAAAATTGATAATTTTGCCTTGCAAGAGTTTGATGTCAATCAGCAACTTTCACACTTTGTCCAAGCCAAAAGCTATTTCAATTTTAAAAATACTCCTGCCTTATTGCTTGACCCAAGAGTCACTACTTACAATGAGAAAGGCGAAGAAGACTATGTATTGACTTCAGAACGCGCCAATTATTTAGATAGTGGAGAAATTAAATTTAAAGGTCAGGTTAATATTCATTCTAATACTGGTGTCACGCATAAGATGAATACACAAGAGCTACTAGTTGGTACCGAGACAGATGATTTAGTTAGCCATAAAAAAGTTACTTATTTAGGCGAGCGTGCAAAAATAATTTCCCAAGGAATGCACATGAAGGCCAAAGAAGACAAAATGAAGTTGATTGGCAAAACCAGCATTAATCAAGATAGCGGCCAAAAGATATTGACTAAAGATCTTTATATTGATCAGTCAGATGGACAAAAGCATTATTATTCTAAACACAAAACAACTTACTTAGCGACAGATAATAAGATTTATGCAGATGGTATTGATATGGATATGCGTCAAGAGATAATGCAGCTATTAGGCCAGGTAAAAATTTTGCAAAATTCAGGCTCTAAGATTAATACTAAAAATTTGGTGGTTGATCAATCTAAAGGCAATGAGATTTATCGAACCAAGGAGAAGATACGTTATCAATCCAAGGTAGCGGATATCCGTGCTACGGGTATGCAGTATGATGCCAAAAATCAAAAAATAAAATTAACGGGTGGCGTGGTGGGTCGTTATGAATAAAGCCTTTTTAATTTCTTTGTATCTTTTGTCTTGTGGCGTCTATGCTTTGCCGGGTGATGCCAAAGAACCGATTGAGATTGAGGCCTATACGGTGATTATTGATGAGCGTAAAGGCTTAAGTACTTACATGGGCGATGCCAAGGTTGTGCAGGGCTCATTAACGCTCAGTGCTGAAAAAATACAACTGTTTAGTACACAAAAAGAAGTCACCAAAGTGGTTGCTAAAGGCACTAAAGAACAACGCGCACATTACAAACAAAACCAGCCAAATCAACCGCGTTTCATTGAAGCGACTGCGCTTAATATTACTTATTTGATCAAGAAGGAATTTGTTCACCTTAAAGGTAGGGCGCATTTGGTACAAGGGTTTGATTCTTTTAGTGGCGGCACGTTAGATTATGACATTAAAAATGATAAGGTCATTGCCGAGAAATCAAAAGATGGCACTGAGCGAGTGAAGTTTAAAATTAAATTATAGTGTATGCAATAACTGCCATCATTTCTGGAAGAGTACAGGGTGTTTGGTTTCGAGGATCTACCCAAAAAAAGGCGATGGAGTTAGGGTTGACCGGCTGGGTTAAAAATACTACTGATGGCAGTGTTTATCTTGAAGCTCAAGGCGAAAAATCGCAACTAGAAATTTTTATCAGTTGGCTATCCAAAGGTCCAAATTATAGTAGAGTGGATCAAGTAGATATCAAATGGATAGAAGCGACCACTCAGTACATATCATTTAGTATTAGATATTAAATAGTGGTTTGAATCCCTTTAATTATGGGTGTTTTTTATTCATTAAAACACCATATTTCTTTCAATTAAGTCTTTTTTACCACCTTTTTTACCTTATATCCCTAAGGGGGTATATTGCAATATCACCATAAAATAATATACTAAAAAATGGCTGTAGGTATAATTTATTTTTTTAAATTAATCTAGGATTAGACATGTCAAAATTAGTACCGCCGCACGGCAGCGACACACTTAACCCGCTTGCATTAGCAGGTGACGCGTTAGTAGCTGAATTAGCAAGAGCAGAATCATTGTCAAAAATCACTTGTTCATCTAGAGAAGAAGGCGATGTTGTAATGTTAGGTATTGGCGGTTTCAATCCACTAGAAGGCTTTATGGGTAAGGCTGATTGGCAAGGTATTTGCGACAACATGACAATGGCTAACGGTTTATTCTGGCCAATTCCAGTTACACTTTCAACTGATGATGAAGATGTTTCTGAAGGTGATGAAGTTGCATTAATCAGTAGCAAGACTGGCGATATTCTTGCAACAATGACAGTGACTGAAAAATACACGATTGACAAAGATCACGAGTGTGAAACAGTTTATAAAACAACTGAAGATGCACACCCTGGTGTTGCTATGGTTCAGGCGCAAGGCAAATACAATCTTGCAGGTCCTATTAAAGTATTATCAGATGGTGGCTTCCCTGAGAAGTTTGGTGATTTATACATGACTCCAATGGAGACTCGTGCCTACTTTGATGACAAAGGTTGGAAGACGATCGCAGCATTCCAAACACGTAACCCAATGCACCGTTCACATGAGTACTTAGCAAAGATTGCAGTAGAGATTTGTGATGGCGTAATGATTCACTCGGTATTAGGCGGCCTTAAGGCTGGTGATATTCCTGCTGATGTTCGTTCAGAAGCAATTTCAACACTCATTGAAAACTATTTTGTAGATAACACAGTGTTGCAATCTGGCTACCCATTAGATATGCGTTATGCAGGGCCTCGTGAAGCACTTCTACATGCATTGTTTAGACAGAACTATGGCTGTTCGCATCTAATTGTTGGTCGCGACCACGCAGGTGTTGATGACTATTATGGTCCATTTGACGCACATAACATCTTTGATGAGATTGCTGACGATGCACTGGTTACGCAACCACTTAAGATTGACTGGACTTTCTGGTGTCATGAGTGTGGTGGCATGTCTTCAATGAAGACTTGTCCGCATGAAGCGAAAGATCGTGTTTTACTTTCTGGTACCAAAGTTCGCAAGATGCTTTCAGAGGGAAAAGACCTTCCTGAAGAATTTAGTCGTCCAGAAGTTGCTAAGGTATTGCAAGCATACTATGCCGGTATTAAGGAAGAAGACAAGGTCGAAATTAAGTTGAGTGGCCACTCAGCTAAATAGAAAGTTATTTGACTTTTTTTATTGTAAAGAAATTTATTTATAAGTATAATAATTGGATTTTTAGCACACGCAAATGTGCTCAAAATCAAAAGTACTACCTAACCATTAACAAAGTTGTTAATGGTTATAGTTTGTGATTAATTACCCTAAGGAGGAAAGATGATAGATATCACTAAAACACCAATTGCTGACCTACCAACAGCAGCAATTTCTATTTCATACGAAACAATGCAGATGTTCGTAGTTCTAATGATTGCATTTGTAATCGTTATGACGGTTATCGACATGGTTCATAAGAAAAGTGCGAAATTTTTCTATGAGAATGCTGCCAAAGGAAAAGCAAACGCAACTAAAGAGTTGAGCGCTGGTGACAAAGCTGGAATCGCAGTATCAACAGTTGTAGAAGATGTTGTGTTATCAGGTGAATTCTGTAATTTCAAGCGTAGACTTGCACACCTCCTTACAATGTACGGATTCGTTTTATTTAATGCAATGACTGCTATCATCATCTTTGGTGGTGCTGAAGCTGCTGCAAATGCTTTGTATTCTCAATTATGGCACCTTGGTGCAATCATGCTTGCGGTCGGCGGCTGGTGGTTCTGGTTATTCATCAGAGTTGACGTTAGAGCTGAAGCTAACAAATGGTACAACATTTCCCAGATGGATATGTTCAGTATCTCATTGATTGCAACTTCTACATTTGCTCTAATCTGGTCATACGTTGGTGGCGGTACAGGTGCAACATTCTTCTTGTTCATCTTATCTGCTGTTTCATTATTTGCTGGCGTATTGTGGTCTAAGTTTTCTCATATGTTCTTCAAACCATTTGCAGCATACGATAAGCGTACAACTAAAGCTGATGGTTCTTACATGAACTTACCGACAATTACTAGAGATGATCCAGAGCAACAGAAAAGACATTCTATGGAATTACTTGTAGATGCTCCAATGGACATGGGTCTTGGTATCAAGCGTGAACCGCCTAGCCATTACTAATTTATTTAACTAATTAACTTAAGAGAGAGGAAAATAATATGCCAACTTTTGTATATATGACTCGTTGTGATGGTTGTG
>DTVJ01000369.1 GCA_012963565.1 Piscirickettsiaceae bacterium | reverse complement strand
TAGCTCAAGCATTGGCCAATTATCTTTAAGGCGTTGGTGTGATACATAGCCGTTGGTAACGGCAATTTTTTCATCTGTTAGGCCCTTCAAAGAATAGGTTTCTTTGCCGTCAACTAAAGTAGTAGGTTTGATGGTTTTATATGTTTGAGTGGTGATCATTACCCAGTCACTGCTCATGTAAGGTTTAGAAAAGAGTAAATATTCTTCTTTTTCTTTAGTCTTCACTGATGCAGGTAGAACATCGAGCTCTTTATTTTTGAGTTTTAACGTTGCCTCAGCTTGAGTCAGCCCTTGAGCCGACTTTATATATATTTTTAAATCTTGACCAATTTTCTTAATTAAGTCAGAAGAAATTCCAGAATGTGCACCGTCTTTATTGGTGAATTCAATGGGAAACCAATCGGGGTTAACGCCAATACGTATTTGATTCCAATGCTGTCTAAACCATGCGCGCTCTTCAGGTGTTATGCGAAGATAGTCTAAATGGTCTTCGGCCTTTGGTTTGTAAATAAAACTAGTTAAAGGTGGAGTCTTATCAGTAAGTCCTAACTCTTTAAAAGTATCTAGCATGTGTAGCCAGTAAGTATCTTTCATGGATCCAACTTCTGTTTGCAATGGGCGCACTAATTTGATCAATTCGTTGGCCTCTAGTTTGAGACGTTCCCGAGTATTACTTTGATTTGGGTATTTATTTAAGATAAGGTCGATGGTTTCATCAACATTGGCAAGGGCATATTTCCAACCTTTTAAGCTTGCCTCACGAAAATCACTAGAACGAAAACGATTGTTATTAATTTCATTTTCAGTCGTAATTAAGATATCGTTATAAAACTCTAAGCCATAGTCTTTTGGACGTAGATAAGTGTACTCAACATCCAGATCTGTATTGAAATAACCTTTATCGGTAATATAGACAGGATAGGCGTCAGTTAGCTTGTTGATTAAAGTGCTGTGATTAGCGCTTATTGGTAAGATGTTGTAATCACCAACGGATAATCCTGATTTTTTCAACATAGCAACAATAGCAAACCTATTAGATTCACTCAGCATGATGTTTTTGCCGCGTAAATCAGCAGCTGTTTCTATGTCAGAATCTTTACGTACCATTAAAGATAACGGACTGTCATGGCTAATAGCTGCGAGTGCAACAACTGGCATATTTCTAGATTTTGCAATCAGTGCATCGGCACCAGAAACAGCGTAGTCAGCATCGCCCGATAATAAGATGTCGATAGAGTTTGTTCTTAGTGAGGCCTGTTGAATATCTACTTCAATACCACTTTTTGCATAGTAGCCTTTTTCAATAGCCATATAATAGCCGGCGAATCGGAACTGATGAGCCCAGTTAAGTTGCAGTTTTACATTTTCGAAATGGTCGGCTTTAGTATGACTGGCCAGTGATTCAGCTGACGTTACTAAACTGGTTATTAATAAAAATAATCTTAGTAACCAATTCATCTGATTAATTAGTCAGTAAAGTCAAAATCCTGACCAAGTGGTCTTAGTAGGGTGGCCATTTTTGATAAAGCCACCACAGAATCTGCCTGCATTTTTTTCATAACCGAGGCTCTGTGTTTTTCAACAGTTGAGGCTGAGATATCCAATTCTTCAGCCAGCATTTTGTTGGTATGGCCTTTGATCATGTAAAAGAATGCTTGTTGTTCTTTATTAGTTAATTCCTTATAGCGACCAATCACGTCCAGATTTTTTTGGAAATCTGCCATTGCATTATTAACCTTTTCTAGTAATAATTCTGGCTTAAATGGCTTTTCAATAAAATCAGAAGCACCCAATTTCATCGATTTAATCGACATTGGAATGGTTGCATTTCCAGTAATAAAGATGGTCGGCCTTAGATGCTCAACTTGGTTTAGATGGTTTAACAACTCAACGCCATCCATATTCGGCATTAGAACGTCAGAAACTAAACAACCTGGCGTGTCATCTAATTGATCAATATAGTCTTGTGCAGATGAAAAGCCTTTGGTTTGAAAGCCACTCATTTCAAAGAAAGTAACTAGAAAATCTTTAATATTTTCATCATCATCAATAATGAAGATGGTTTGATTTTCAGTTGATAGTTCAGAAGTCATTATGTGTAAGGTTTTAAATTATTCCTCATATTTTATATTTTTTTTCCTATTAGTAGTAAGTGTTAGTTCCGATAATTTTATTGATTGGCAAGGGAAACCTGTTGTGGGTTGTATAGTTGGGCCGTTTTACGGTAAAATCAGCCTTTGCCTTTTTAAGTAGGTATACAATTAAGTTATTAGCATATAGGAGCATAAGAATGACAGTAAAAAAAGATAAAGTAGTTGAAATGCACTACACATTAAAAAATGATGCAGGCGATGTGATTGATTCATCAAAGGATAAAGAGCCTATGCCATTTATTCAAGGCCATGGTAATATTATTCCTGGTTTGGAAAGCGCATTAGAGGGTATGAAAATTGGCGAATCTTGCGATGTATCAGTTAAGCCAGAAGAGGGTTATGGCGCTCATCATCCAGAAGCGATTCAAGAGATTCCAATGGAAGCTTTAAAAGGTATTGATAATCTTGAAGTGGGTATGCAGCTACAATCTCAAGATGAAAAGGGTAATCCATTCATTGTTCACATTAAATCTATTAACGAAGATACAGTAACTATTGACGCTAACCATCCACTAGCTGGTGAAACACTACATTTTAGTGTTAGTATCGAGAATGTGAGAGAGGCTAGTAAAGAAGAGCTTGAGCACGGTCACGTACATTCAGGTTCTTGTTCACACTAGAGCTGTTATCTAGATTGACATATGGCAAATAACTGCCCATTATGTCAATCAACTCGCTTAAAGCCTTATTTCGAAAATAAGGACGCAAACTACCTGTCTTGTTTTCAATGTGATTTGGTATTTACACCCAAAGAATTTCATCTTAACGATTCACAAGAAAAAATCCGTTACGACTCTCATCAGAATAATCCTGAAGATGAGCACTATCGTCAATTTTTATCCCAAGCATTTAATCCAGTTATAGATTTTATTAATCCAGGCGACAAAGGCTTAGATTTTGGCTGTGGACCAGGTCCGACCTTGTCTGTGATGTTTGAAGAGCAAGGATATGAGGTAGATTTGTTTGACAAGTTCTATGTAAACAATCAATCTATTTTTAACAATAAGTACGATTTCATTACCGCCACAGAAGTGGCTGAGCATTTGTCCGAGCCTGGTGATGAGTTAACCAAGCTGTATACTATGTTGAGTAAGGGCGGGGTGCTGGCTATTATGACCAAAATGCTTGACAATCAAATCAATTTTGAGTCATGGTATTACAAAGATGATCCAACACATATTTGTTTTTTTAGTCAAGTCACAATGAAGCACCTCGCTAAAGCGTGGGGTGCACACATCCAGTTTTACAGCAACGACGTTGTCCTGTTTTATAAATAAAACCTGACAACAATTTATCTAAGCGCTGTCTAAATGTTCCACATAAAAACGACCATAAAAACGAATGTCATCAGCATGATGTGATCGTAGAATACTGGCAGCTTTATTGCGAGCAACTTTTGTTAATGCTGGAACACTAACAACAACATGACCTGCTTTTATACCTTTTTTAACGCGATTTAAGTAGGATAATTCTTCGCCTTGTGCGACAAATTGCCATTTACGAATTAGTTTAGTTATCATGCCATGGCTATGGCCGTCTGGATCAAGAAACCTTAAACCCTCGTTACCAGCTGATTCGTCAATTAAAGAACCATCGAATCCTGCTTCCATTAAATCACAGCAAATTTCATCGGCTTCCATTTGTGTATCTACGATAGCAACAACACGATTGGTTGGGTACGTTTCAAAGTTTTGATTCGTATGAGCTAACATATTTTCTCTCCTTTATTATTTAACATTCCATCAATGCATTCATACATCGAGTTAAGTTCAATATACCCCTTATTTGGGAATATCAAAAACACTATAAACGCCACTATTTTTTATTTATTAGGCGTATAGTTATAGACGTTGTGCTTATTATTATTGACATTCATGAGAAAAATCTGGATTTTTATCGCCCTAAGTGGTGCTCTAGCGGTTGCAATAGGCGCT
>DTVJ01000368.1 GCA_012963565.1 Piscirickettsiaceae bacterium | reverse complement strand
TTAATGCCGCAAGAGGTGGTGTTATTAAAGAGAAAATTTGGGAAAAAACCCAAACGATGGTCAATATCATCGATTGTTGGGAAAATGAGCCTAACATCAACCAAAACTTGCAAGAAGGTGCTTATTGGGCCACACCACACATCGCTGGACACTCCGTTGATGCCAAATTTATGGGTAGTTTTATGGTTTATGAGGCTTTATGCGACTTTAGCGGGCAAGAGCAAAACAAAAGCATCGTTAATTTGATTAATCCTGGTGTTTTAACCGTTAAACAAGATAACCTTAAAGACACGCTAAACGAAATTTACGACTTTAAGCAAGATACTTTGGCGATCAAAAATATTGGAAATTTTGAAGATTACCGCAGAAACTACCCTATTCGCTATGAATGGCATCATTACAATAGTAAAACACCTTTACCTATTATTTAATAGTAACGCTTAAGCTCACTGGCAATTTTGGAGCGCAGCTTAAAAATTGTCCGCGTGTAGCGCATTTTTTGTGGTATTAGGTGTATTTCCCTAAATAGACACGGATAGATATCTCTAAATATTATGTTGTCAACCGCCTCTAACAATTGACTTTATCTGCATAAATGCTTCTTTAAAGGTCGTCTGCTTAATTACATTAACCAAAGCCTTGACATCAAACTTATGATGGCGATCTGCCATGATACCCATTTGTGGCATATCAGATAATCCTGTCTCAATTGCATGCTCTTTGAACTTGTCATTCTTCCAGAAGAAACCACCTGGCATCGTCGTTGGAATAACTATGGCATAAAACAAGATTCTACCTAAATAAGCTGAAACCAGAACAGATACAAAACTAACTGCAAATAATAAAGTACTTGGCTCAATCATTAACAAAATCATGATAGCCATATTGATGCCTAGCATCGAATTACGCATTTGGTAAGTTTTACCAAAAGTAGTCACTTGCTCAAAATAAGATGCTTGACCTTCGCCGGTTTTTTGTACATCTTTGCGATGCACAACATGGCCAATACTCTCGAATGCTAATCCGAATAAAGTAACTGATGCAATCTGTGATATGGCAATATCACTTAAACCGAACGGCAACAATAGCACTCCGAACAACAAACTACCAAGGCTTAATGCTGTGCCATAAAAGGCACTGCCTGTTTGCCAATGATCCCAAAATGGTCTAGCTGGAATTCGATAAAGTTTGTACATGTAATAAGAACCCGAAGCAAAACCTAATATTGTCACCCCGTAAGCTATATTTGTTAAGAACTCTAAGCCAGTTATATATACCGCAAAAATCATCATTAAACCGATAAAGAAGATAGTCACACCAAGGATTTCTCGACTAACTGGCGATAATCTTAAATTGTAATAACCGCGATAAAAGAATTGAGGCTTGCCTAAATGCATATTGAGCTTAAATAATCCATAGCCTAATAATACTAATAGCACAGCCAAAATCACAGTCATGCCATTAACATTAGTTGCGACCACTGAATCTATATTAAATAAATCAGACATAATTAACCATAGACTTGCTCCCATCACCGTCTGTACACATAATGTAAAGATTGCATGTGCATTCTCATGAGAATGAATTAATGTACGTATACCCCATTCTTTTTTGTGTGAATGTTTTGTATCATCTAAAACAGATTTGAATTCACCATCTTCTTGCTTGTGATATTTAATCGGCATACCGTCAGGTCTGACCATGTCTCGTTGCGTGTCTTTTGTTTGCTGGAAGCGGATATTAGGATGAGTGATCTCAGGATCTGGAAAACCTGGGATCGAAATTTTTGCTTGATCTCTATTCTCAGGTACACTTTCCACTACACCGAAGTCTAGTGCATTACCCAAACAAGCGGCAACACAAGCAGGCTGAAGGCCCACTTCAAGGCGATCCACACACATATTACACTTGCTCACTTGACCCTTTACAGGATCTAGTTGTGGTGCATTATATGGACAGACCCAGGTGCAATAACCACAACCAAAGCAAATATCTGGATCTTGCAATACAGCGCCATATTCTGCAAATTTAGTATATGCTCGTGTTGGGCAACCCTTTAAACATACTGGATCATCACAATGATTACAAGCCATAGAAAGATTAAGACGTTGATAATTAGGATAAGAGCCACCTTCAACAAAGCCAACTGAACGGAATGCTATATGATCAGGGACGTCATTTTTTTCACTACAGGCTGATTCACAAGCATGACAACCAATACAATTATCTGCATTAAAATAAAAGCCATGTTGCTTGTAACGATTTGGATTTTCTCCAATACTGCTATCACCATTGATATTTAAACTCTGATTACGTAACGGATCACCTGCTTCAGTTGTTTCAATAGCATCGCCATAACAATTGGTTTGTTTGGTTTGTTTATCCCATAAAAAGGCATCTTTTGGCTCATCTGACCTAACTTTCCACATAATATTTTCCTAAAATTCTCTCATTTCCATGCTCAACTGTGCAGCTGCTTTTTGATCTTCAATAATTTCAACTCTAACCGCTTGTTGCTTATAAGCTGGCTGTCTTGAATGTGGATCTAATAAACCCAGTGTTAATCGATTGGCACAATCATGAAAATGGAATGGTAAGAACACCATGTTCTTTGCCACACGATTGGTAAATTTTGCCATTACAATTGCATCTGATCGTCTAGAAACTAAGCGTACATAATCACCATCCTCAGCCCCTATTTCAATAGCTAAATCAGAATTTATTTCAATAAATGGGATAGGGCTAAATTTATTATTATTAGCCACTTTCCCAGTTTTACTACGCCCATGCCAATGCTCAACCAATCGACCTGTATTCAACCAAATCGGATACCTTTCATCAGGGACTTCGTTATTATCAATAAATGGCAATGGGATGAGTTTAGCCTTGCCATCTTCATATCTAAAGGTAGCATCCTCTGTATAGATACGCTTACCTCCTGCTGGTGGCTGCTCACCATTCTTAGCCTGTTCTTCTGTATATGGCCATTGAATGCCTCGGTTCTTTTCAATATTTTCATAGTTCATGCCTGATATATCGCATAGACGCCCCTTAGATAATACTTTCATCTCTTCAAACACGTCTGAAGTTTTTTCTGGAAAATTTACCTTATTATCTGTATTAAAACGCTTCGCCATTTCATTGAAAATCCAAAAATCTGGTCTTGAGTCACCATACGGTTCAATAATTCCGTTAACTAAGTTCACGCGTCTTTCAGTGTTAGTCATCACGCCGGTTTTTTCTGCCCAAGTGCCTGCTGGTAAAAACACATTAGCATATTGATTACTTTCAGTATCCTCATAACAATCTTGAACAACACAATATTCTAATCGTTCCATCGCCTTTCTAATTCTGGCTGTATTCGGCAAAGAAGACAATGGATTGGTGGCAATGAGCCATAAACCTTTGATTTCACCGGTTTCGATTGCCCTGTAAATATCTGTTTGAAACATACCGCGTTTAGTTGGCAAAAAGTCAACATCAATATTCCAATATTTAGCGATATCTTCTCGATCTTTTGGATTTTCCAAAAATCGATGATTAGGCAGTCCTGAACATGACGACCATTCTCGCGTACCCATAGCGTTACACTGACCAGTGATAGACAAACTAGTACCACCTGGAATGCCGATGTTGCCGGTAATAAGTGCTAAATTATTGATACCAACCACGCCATCAGAGCCATGTGTTGATTGATTAATACCCATTGTCCAGATTTGCATTGCAGCTTTCGATTTAGCAAATAATCTAGCCACCACACGAATGGTATCTTCATCAATACCGCAAATTTTAGAGGCTGTCACCGGATCGTACTTATCTACTTCAGCTTTCAACTCATCAAGCCCATTGGTGTTCTTTTCAATATAGTCCTTATCTTCTAGCCCTTCATTTAGAATGACATACATTAAGGCATTCATTAATACAATATCGGTGCCTGGTGTTACCGTTAAATGAATATCTGCACTTTGCGCCAACATAGTAACTCGTGGATCGACGACAATGAGTGGGAAATTACGCTTCTCCTGAGCCTCTTTCATTCTCCAATAGATAATTGGATGTTGCTCGGGTAAATTTGAGCCCCAAGCAATTAAACAATCAGTATGCTCAAAATCCTCATAACAACCTG